>CADBSB010000061.1 GCA_902797235.1 uncultured Ruminococcus sp.
ATCTTCGGCTTCGCCGCCAGTTTGCGGTACCCGAAAAACCCTGTCGCTTGCAAGCTGCGCTCCGGTTTTTCGACCGCTGCGCCAAGTCGCCCTCCCTGTATCCGCCACCGGCGGCGGTCGGGCTTCTTGCCCAAACCAAGCGCGCTACCAACTGCGCTACATCCCGTTGCTTGTATATAATATCACAAAACGGGGTAAATGTCAAGTTGATTTTGAACATAATTATTTTCAATTTTTGTTGTTTATATATTGACATTTTACGGATTTTGGTATATTATATAAAGTAATATAGGTTTGTTAATTATTAACTGTTGACAAATCGCGTTTTTTGTGTTAGAATACTTACGGTATAAAGTGTTTTTATCGATACATAGGAGAGTTTAAACGGCAATGAGCAAGAACAACAAGGAGAAAAAATCTTGCAATATAAAAAGAACGGTAAATATCAGGTGGATGTTATTCGTATTTGACGTATTTCTTTTCGCCGCTTGTACCGCCGCGCTGTATTTCTTATCCGACAGGGGGCCTTTCCCGATAGCGACGGTGGCTATATCGTTCTGTTTTGTTTTGATATTCAGATTTGTTTTCAACATATATTCGCAGATATGGAGATACGGCGGCGTTCAGTCGTTTCTCAAACTGCTCCTCGCGGACGCGCTTGCGTGTCTGTGTTCCATCGCCGTAAATCTGTTTATACCGGATCCGAGGCCGAGGACGGCGGACGTTATCGCCGTTATCGGCATAGATCTGCTTTTTGCCATCGGCGCGAGACTTTCGTATAATTACTTCTACAAGCACAGAGCGAGCGGCGATAAAATGGGCAGAGTATCGAGAAAGATACTCGGCATATTCGGCATACACGAGCAGTACGTTGAGGACAGCGGTAAAGCCAAGGTCAATATAGCCATAGTCGGCGCCGGCAACGACGGCACGGCGCTCGCAACCGCGCTTATAAACGACGACAACTCCGCGTACAAGCCCAAGCTGTTCATCGACATCAAAAAAGAGAAAATAGGCAGAAGCATACTTGACATAAACGTCATATCCGAGGAGCAGGTGACGAAAGAGCGTCTTGAAGCCGACAAAATAACCGAGATAGTTTTCGCCGTTCCCGAAATGACCGTTGAAGATAAAAAGGCGCTGTTCGATAAATACAAAATGATGGGATGCAGGCTCAGGGTTTATGAAAAATCCGCGCTTCTGGCAAGCGAGAACCCGAACAAGATCCGCTTGAGAGAATTTGAGATAGACGACCTTTTGTTCAGAAAGAACATACACGTAACCGACGAAAAGACCTCGGCATACTACAAAGACAAGGTCGTTCTGGTAACCGGCGGCGGCGGATCGATAGGCTCCGAGCTTTGCCGTCAGATCGCCTCGATGAAGCCGCGCACACTCGTTATACTCGACGTATATGAAAACGGCGCGTACGACGTTCAGCAGGAGCTTTTGAGACAGTATAAGGATGCTTTTGAAATAAAAGTCGAGATCTGCTCCGTCTGCAATACCGAGGCGATAGAAAAGGTCTTCCGCGCGTATCAGCCCGATATAGTTTTGCACGCAGCAGCGCACAAGCACGTCCCGCTTATGGAAAAGAACTGCGTCGAAGCCGTTGACAACAACGTATTCGGTACATACAACGTCATAAAGATGACTGAGAAATACAAGACCGGGCGCTTTATAATGATCTCCACGGACAAGGCCGTCAACCCGACAAACGTCATGGGCGCGACCAAGCGTATGTGCGAGATGATAACGCAGCACTATTCCACGAGGAACAACGGCACCGTTTACAGCGCGACGCGCTTCGGCAACGTGCTCGGCAGCGCGGGCTCCGTTATCCCGCTGTTCAAGCGTCAGATAGCGTCGGGCGGTCCCGTTACTTTAACGGACAAGCGTATTAACAGATACTTTATGACGATACCCGAGGCGTCGCAGCTCGTTTTACAGTCCGGCACCATGGCGAAAAACGGGGAGCTGTTCGTACTCGATATGGGTCAGCCCGTAAAGATACTCGATCTTGCGGAAAACATGATAAAATTATCCGGTTATATGCCGTATAAGGATATTGACATAATCGAGACAGGTCTGCGCCCCGGCGAGAAGCTCTACGAGGAGCTGCTCGTAAAGACAGAAGAGCTTGACAAGACCGAAAACAGCATGATATTCATAGAGCGCGACACGCCTTTGACCGAGGAGCAGTTAAGCGAAAAGCTCGAGCTGCTGCGCGAGGCGGTCGAGGCCGGCAGCGACGAACAGGCGAGACACGCGCTCATGACCGCCGTTCCCACGTACAAGAGACCTGAAGAAGTCAACAGCAGATATGAAGAGGACAGAGAAGAGGTAAAGCAGTAAATGGATTTCGGCAAATGGATATACGAGGCGGTGAAGGCGGGCGTACCTGATAACGCCGCGGCGTTCTGCTTCAATCTGTACGAATCAGACGACGACAATAAATTTGACGTTCAGCTCATAGCAAGTCCGTCGTTTGACGAAAACGACAGCGACTGGGCGTGCGAGGAATGCTTTACCACGGGCGAGGAGCTTTACACGGTGACCGCCGACGACTGGGAGGGCGCGCTTGAAACCGTCGGCAGGATGATTGAAAAGCTCGTGTCCGAAAAGGAGCTTCCCGCTGTATTTGATAACAGACGCATAGCGTACGGATTTGTAGACGGAGATTTATATATAGTCCGTGAAACGTGAACAATAACGGAGACAATAATGGATAAGATGAGATTCAGGCAGATACATCTTGACTTTCACACCTCGCCGGCGATCAAAAACGTTGGCGGGGCTTTTGTCAAGGAGGAATTTATCGCGGCGTTGAAAGCCGGTCACGTTGATTCTGTTACCGTGTTTTCAAAATGCCACCACGGCTATTCGTACCACCCGACGAAGGTGAACGAAACGCACCCCGGGCTTGATTTCGACCTGCTCGGCGAGGAGCTTGACGCGTGCAAAAAAGCCGGCGTCCGCGCGCCCGTCTATATTTCGGCGGGCCTCGATGAAAAATACGCGGTAAATCATCCGGAGCATCTTGTGAGGAGCTCGCCCGATCAGGTGATAACGTTCGATCAGCCGGGGTATCATCTTTTGTGCCTCAACACGCCGTATCTCGACCTGCTTTTATCGCAGGTCAGAGAGGTCATGGAGAAATACCGCCCGACCGGGATCTTTATGGATATATGCGATATAAGACCGTGCCGCTGCCCGTACTGTGTCGCCTCGATGAAAGAAAAGGGATATGATCCCGCAGATCCCTCTGACGTTTACAGACACGGCAGGGAAGTGTATTTCAACTATACGAAAATGATCGAAAAAACTGTGCACGGCATAGAGCCGGCGACGGCGATCTTCCATAACGCCGGGCGCGTTCCTTTCGGCGACCGCGAGTTTTCGTCGTACGACACGCATTTGGAGCTTGAAAGCCTGCCCACGGGCGGCTGGGGCTACGACCATTTTCCGATGACGGCGTCTTACAGCAGATGCCTCGGCAAGGAATATCTCGGCATGACCGGCAAATTCCATACGACCTGGGGCGAATTCGGCGGCTTCAAGCACCCGAACGC
The DNA here is from genome assembly GCA_902797235.1 of uncultured Ruminococcus sp. Lineage (GTDB taxonomy): Bacteria > Bacillota > Clostridia > Oscillospirales > CAG-272 > UBA1248. The sequence continues at coordinate 3,573 of CADBSB010000061.1, forward strand.
CTTGAAATACGAAACGTCTCTGTCGCTCGCCCTCGGCGCAAAATGCTCCGTAGGTGACCAGCTCCATCCGTCGGGCAAACCGGATATGTCGACGTACAAACTCATAGGCGAGGCGTACGCGGAGGTGGAGAAAAAAGAGCAGTTCTGCAATAACGTAACGGCGGTTGCCGATATAGCGGTTTTGGCGGACGATTATCCGACGGGCGCGAACCGCGTACTGCTCGAGCGCAAATATTTATTTGACATAGTTGATAAATACTGCGATATAAGCGGATATAAGCTCGTGATACTGCCCGATCATTTATCATACAGCGCTGAGCTTAAAGAAAAACTGAAAAAATATCTGCAAAGCGGCGGCAGGATCTTAGCCACCGGCAGCGCGGGCTTTGACGAAAACGGTCTGTTTTTGGGCGAGGACAAATTGAAAATTACACGCAAAAACGAAAACAAGCCGAATTATATGCGCCCGAAAAGCGAAGAAGGCTTTGTAAACGGCGTGACGGAATACCATATGTCGACCGATTCGTACAGGTTCGAGTACAAAGGCTTTGATGCGGTCGCGTACGGCGTTGACAGCTATTTCAACCGCACGTCGGAGCATTTCTGCTCGCACAGGCACACGCCCGCCGATCCCGGAAGCCGGTATGAAGGCGCCGTCGTGTCGGATAATATCGGATATATCTGCTGGAATATTTTTGAGGACTACGCCACGCTCGGCTCGCTCCACTTGAAGGAGCTTGCGGCGCTTATGATAGAAAAACTGCTGCCGGATAAGACGCTTACCGTGTACGGTCTGCCGGACAGAGGTATCGCCACGCTCATGAAGCAGGGCGAGCGGTACGTAAATCATCTGCTATACGCTCACACTTCAATTCGCGGCAGAAATACCGAGGTCATAGAGGATATTGTTCCTTTGTATAATATAAAGGTAAAAATAAAGACGGATAAAAAACCGTCGTCCGTCACGCTTCAGCCGCAGAATGAAGCGATACCGTTTGAGTACGACGGAAAAGCGGTAAGCTATACCGTGCCGTGCGTATATATACATCAGCTTGTCGTAATCGAATTCTGAATAAGGTGAAAAATGTTCGATCCCAAAACAAAAAAATTCCCGTACCCCACAGATACCGGAGCGCACTACATAATACTTAAAAAGGATAACGGCGCTGTTTTTGACCGCGATTATCCGTACGTTGACAGATCCGCCGGTATGAGATTCAAACAGTTTCTCGTCCGCGTGCTGCTTTATATCATCGTTTTCCCCGTAGCCCGGATCCGTTTGGGCTTGAGGATAAAGGGCAGGGAAAACCTGAAAAAGCATAAGGAAGAATTAAAAAAAGGCGTCATATCGTGCAGTAATCACGTCCATTTCTGGGACTATATCGCCGTTATGCGCGCGACTTTGCCGTATAAAACGAACCTTTTGGCGTGGGATAAAAACGTGCGCGGAGAAAACGCAGCTCTCATACGCCTCGTCGGCGGCATTCCTATACCGGTGGGCGACGTCCACGCGAGCATAGCGTTCAAAAAAGCGCTGTCGGAAGTGCTCGACGGCGGGTGGCTCCACATTTACGGAGAGGGCAGTATGTGGGAATATTATCAGCCGATACGCCCGTTCAAGCCCGGCGCCGCGCACCTCGCCTGCAAGCTGAACAAGCCGATACTGCCTCTTGCGTTTTCATACAGAGAGCCGGGCTTCATACGTAAAAAAATATTTCACCAGATCGCCTTGTTCGATTTACATATAGGCGAGCCGCTTTACGCCGACACGGCGCTGCCGCGCGGAGAGCGTGAGCGCGACCTCACCGTCCGCTGTCATCAAGCCGTCTGCCGCCTCGCCGGCATCGACCCCGCGGAAAACGTTTACCCGCCCGTATACGATAACTCACGGCGGGTGGACTACTATTGAATATAACGACCGCCGTGTAAAACCGGCGGTCTTTCTATAAGCCTTCCCCCGTTGGGGCGGTGTACTTCCTTACGAAGTACACCGCAACAGCCCTTTTTAACGTCTTATTTTACCATTTTAACGAACGTTTCCGCGTACAGCTTGCCGATGAAATCGGCTCCGCCGGGTGCGGGATGAACGCCGTCCTCGGAGTAGAATTTCGGGTCGTTGTGTAAGCACGCCTCGGCTATTATGCCGTCGAGCGGGATGTACGCGTCGGCGTACTCGCGCGCCAGCTTGCGGACGATAAGTATCTTTTTGTATAAGTCCTCGTAGAAATACATTTTATCGGGGCAGGGAACTATGAACGGCTCGAGCATCATTATCTTCGCGCCGGTCTTTTTTACCGCCTCGAGAACGGTGCGGTAATTCTGCTCGAATATCGCGTCGTCAAGGTACTGTCTCGTATCCGCTCTGTGCCAAGTGTCGTTGATACCTATCAGGATAGATACGACGTCCGCGCCTATATCCACAAAATCGGACTGCAGTCTTGCGACGAGGTTCGCGGTCTGATCTCCGCTTATGCCGAGGTCTATGAATTCAAAATCCGTGTCCGGCATCATCTCTTTTATGTATTTTGCGGCGTATTTGGGGTAACCGTTGCCGAGATTGTGATAATCCGATCTGTCGCGCCCCCAGTCCGTTATGCTGTCGCCCTGAAATAAAACCTTCATTGTATTATTCTCCTTTGAATATATTTTTGTCGCCCTTCGGGAATTCCCCGAACGGCGGTTTTTTACCTTTGAACGCACCGTCAAACGGCGGTTTTTCATCATCGTCTACCGGCGTGATGTAACGCTTTGCCTGAGTTGAGAAAAGCGTGTAATATTCGCCCTGCTTTTTCATCAGCTCCGCGTGGTTGCCTTCTTCTATAAGTTTTCCGTCTTTGAGCACTATTATCTTGTCCGCGGTCGTGGCGGAGGAGAGGCGGTGCGATACGAATATCGACGTTTTGCCGCCGCGCAGCGTATCGAACTGATTGAATATCTCCTGCTCGGCTATCGGATCGAGCGAAGCCGTCGGCTCGTCGAGTATAAGAATATCGGATTCGGAATAAAACGCGCGCGCGATAGCCAGCTTCTGCCATTGACCCGTCGACAGCTCTATTCCGTTGTCCTCAAAGTAGCGCATGAGCGGCGTGTCGTACTTGTTTTCAAGCTTTTCTATAAAGTCCGCGGCGTTGCTGTTTTTCGCCGCCGTTTCTATCTTTTCCTGCTTTATTTCCTTCATTATCTCGCCGAAGGCTATGTTGTCGCGCACCGAGACGGCGTACTTGCCGTAATCCTGGAACACTATGCCGAACATATCGTACAGCCCGTTCACGTCGTATTCCTTCAAATCGTGGCCGTCGAGCAGTATTTTGCCCTCGGTCGGATCGTAAAGACGTGTCAGAAGCTTTATCAGCGTCGTTTTTCCCGCGCCGTTAAGACCTACCATCACGACCGTGTCTCCCGGGTCTATTTCAAGGTTTATATCCTTTATAGTATCGTATTCCTTGCCGGGATAACGGAACGAAACGTGATCGAATTTTATCGTATGACCGACGCCGCGCTTTACTTCAAGCGGCGGGTCGACGGACGGGACGATAGTCCGCTTTTCCTCCATAAAGGCTATCAGGTTGTTTATGAATATCGTGCCCTCGTAAATGGTCGCGGACGTGTTTATGAGCGTCGCTATACCGGACGATATGGCGTTCAAAGCGCCCGTGAACATACTGTAATCGCCGACCGGGTATTCTGAATTGAAGACGCCGCGCGCGATGGAAACGAACAGCACGCAGTTGACGATCGTTGTCAGAAGCGTCGCGCCTATGCCCCACCACATCTCGGCAAGCATAAGACGCTTCAGACCGCCGAAGTATTTTTTGAATACGGCCTTGTATCTGTTCGTAAAATCGTCCGCAAGGCCGAGCATTCGCACCTCTTTCACGAGGTCCTTGTTTACGAGCACCTCGGAATAGTACGACATCTGCCGCCTGTCCTTGCTCCTTCTGAAAACGTAGTCGTGATTCTTTTTTCTGTAAACGAAGTTGATTATAGTCGACGGTATCGCCACGGCTATGACGAGGAGAGCCGGCAAAATACCTATGACGGCGATCATAAAGAAGTACGAAATAACGCTTATGACCGTTGAAATGATGGAGAAAGTGGAATTCAAGACCTGTA
>CADBSB010000062.1 GCA_902797235.1 uncultured Ruminococcus sp.
CAGCAAATAATAAATTGCCGAATGGAGGAGCAATAAAATGCAGATGTCTGATGTTATAGCGGATATGCTCACACGCATAAGAAACGCAAATAACGCAAAGCACGACACGGTCGACATTCCCGCGTCGAATATGAAAAAAGCCATCGCCGACATATTAGTTGACGAGGGATATATAAAGAATGTTCAGATCATAGAAGACAACAAGCAGGGCGTTATAAGAGTAACGCTGAAATACGGCCCCGGTAAGTCCAAGATACTTCAGGGACTGCGCAGAGTTTCCAAGCCCGGTCTTCGTATTTACGCAAACAGCAAGGATATGCCGAGAGTTATGAACGGCCTCGGTATAGCGATAGTCTCCACCTCCAAGGGCGTCATGACCGACAAACAGGCCAGAGCCCTCAACATAGGCGGAGAAGTCCTCTGCTTCGTATGGTAAGGAGGTACTAAGCTATGTCAAGAATAGGCAGAATGCCCGTTATCATACCCGCAGGCGTTACGGTAGACATTGAGGAAAACAACAAGGTCACCGTAAAAGGACCCAAAGGAACGCTTGTAAGCAACCTTTGCCCCACAATGACGCTCGAAAAGGACGGCGCCGTCATTCACGTAAAGCGCCCCGACGATGAAAAAGAGAACAGAGCGCTGCACGGTCTTACCCGCGCGCTGCTCGAAAACATGGTAGTCGGCGTAACGCAGGGCTATTCCAAGACGCTTGAAATAGTCGGCGTAGGTTACAGAGCTCAGAAGACGGGCAAAACGCTCGATCTTACCCTCGGTCACTCCCACCCCGTAAAGTTCGAAGAGACCGATACGATCAAATTTGAGGTTCCCAACCCCAACACCGTAGTCGTTTCCGGCATAAGCAAGCAGGAAGTCGGCCAGGTAGCGGCGGAGATCAGGGCTAAACGTCCTCCGGAGCCTTATCACGGCAAAGGCGTCAAGTATTCTGACGAAAAGATCAGAAGAAAGACACCGAAGACCGGTAAATAATGAAAGGAGCGGACTGAAATGGTATCGAGAAAAGACAGTAACCAACAGCGTCTTAAAAGGCGCAAGAGAGTCAGAGGCAAGATATTCGGCACGTCAGCCAGACCGCGTCTCTGCGTATATCGTTCGCTTGCCAATATCAGTGCTCAGATCATTGATGACACAAACGGAACGACGCTCGTGTCCGCCTCCACTTATGAAGCGGCGTTTACGGGCAACGGCGGCAACAAAGCGGCCGCCAAGGACGTCGGCAAGAAGCTTGCCGAAAGAGCAGCCGAGAAGGGGATCGTCGACGTTGTATTCGACAGATCCGGTTATATCTATCACGGCAGAGTACAGGAACTTGCCGAGGGTGCCCGCGAGGGCGGCCTGAAGTTCTGAGGAGGGTAATATGGTACAGCAGAAAATAAATCCTAACACACTTGAACTCCAGGAAAGACTCGTCAAGATAAACCGCGTTTCCAAGACCGTCAAGGGCGGTCGTATCCAGAGATTTACGGCTATCATGGTCGTAGGCGACGGAAACGGTCACGTAGGCTACGGTCTCGGCAAAGCGGCCGAGGTTCCCGAGGCTATCAGAAAGAGCCTTGAGGACGCAAAGAAAAACATAATCAAGGTCTCCATGAACGGAACGACGATACCGCATCAGGTCATCGGCGAGTACGGCGCGGGCAGAGTTCTCCTGAAGCCGGCTTCCGAAGGTACCGGAGTTATCGCCGGCGGCTACGTAAGAGCCGTCATAGACATGGTCGGCATTAAGGATATCAGAGCAAAGTGCCTGCGTTCCAACAACCCGGGCAACGTTGTCAAAGCCACGTTCGAGGGCCTGAAATCCTTACGCACCATCGAGGAAGTTGCCGCGATGAGAGGCAAAGAAGTTTCTCAGATAAAGAAATAAGGGAGGACTTCGGAAATGATCAAAGTAACACTTGTAAAAAGTCTTATAGGCGCTAAGCCGAATCAGAAAGCGACCGCCGCTTCCTTAGGCTTACGCAAGATCGGTGATTTTATCACCGCAGAAGAAACTGCTGTTTTAGACGGCAAAATCAACGTGATAACCCATTTAGTCAAAGTCGAAAAGGCTGACTGAGGGGACACGGAATTTGAGTATAAGGAGGAAAAGAAATGAAGCTCCATGAACTTTCTCCCGCAGAAGGCTCCGTCACGGAAAAATTCCGCAAAGGCAGAGGACCCGGCTCGGGAAACGGCAAAACGGCAGGCAAAGGTCATAAGGGACAGAACGCAAGATCCGGCGGCGGTGTAAGACCGGGTTTTGAAGGCGGCCAGTTCCCGCTTTACAGACGTCATCCCAAAAGAGGATTCAAAAATCACTTTGCAAAGCGCTACGCTACGATCAACGTAGGCAGACTTGAATCGTTCGAGAACGGCTCAGTCGTCACGCTCGAAGCGCTTATAGAAGCCGGTATCATCAAAAAGCCCTTTGACGGACTTAAGGTGCTCGGCAACGGTGACCTTACGAAAAATCTAACCGTTGAAGCGGCGATCTTCTCAGCTCAGGCAAAGGAAAAGATTGAGGCTGCCGGTGGAAAGACCGAGGTCACGGAATAATGTTTAAGACACTACGCGATGCTTGGAACGTACCTGATCTGAGAAAAAAGATACTTTTTACTCTCTTCATTATCGTTCTGTACCGTCTGGGTTCGGTTATACCGGTCCCGTTCGCTTCGCCCGATATACTTCAGGCGGCAGTCGGTTACGCGGGCAACTCGCTCTTAACGTACTTCACGTTCATAGCGGGTGAGTCGTTCTCGCAGGCTACACTCTTCGCGCTTTCGATCTCCCCGTACATCACCGCATCCATAGTCGTCCAGCTGCTTTGCGTTGCTATACCGAAGTGGCAGGAATGGCAGAAGGAAGACGGTGAAGAGGGCAGAAGAAAGCTCGATAAGATCACACGTTATATAACGGTCGGCTTATCGCTTATCACGGCGTTCGGTTACTATCAGTACCTGAAAGCCAACAACGCGATAATAGACGTAAAGCTCTTCTCCAACGCCACGCTTAACCAGTGGGCGATAGCGATAGTAATGATAGCTTGTTACTGCGCGGGCGCCTGCCTCATCATGTGGCTCGGTGAGAGAATAGACAACTTCGGTATCGGCAACGGTATCTCGATAATCCTGTTCATCAACATCTTATCGGGTATCCCGAGAATGGTACAGACGTTCTACGTCAGAAACATCCATCCCGAATCGTACGGCGTGTCCGGCGATCCGATGCCCATATGGCTGTTCATAATCGTCGCCGTTCTGGTCGTTATATTCTTCCTTGCCGCGATCACGTTCATCGTCCATATGACGGAGGCTGAACGCCGCATCAAGGTATCGTACGCAAAACGCATTCAGGGCAGAAAGATGTACGGCGGTCAGGATTCAGACCTTCCCATCAAGCTCTATATGTCGGGCGTTATGCCTATCATATTCGCTCAGTCGATAGTTTCCATCCCCGCAACGGTAGCGCTCATCGCTCCCGGTACGGCTCCGGAAGGCTATTCGGCCGGAACGTATACGATATCGAGCTTCGGTGAATGGTGGTACGTCTTCACTAACAAGACGTTCTCCTACACAAGCCCGCTGTATATGATAATATTCGTAGCTTTGATAATTGCGTTTGCATACTTCTATATCGCTATTTCGTTCGATCCGACCGAAATAGCAAACAACTTGAAGAAGAACGGCGGCTTCGTTCTCGGTCTTCGTCCGGGCGCTCCCACCGCAAACTTCATAAAGAGAGTTACAAACCGTATCACGCTGCTCGGCGCTATATTCCTGAGCATTGTCGCCATCATCCCGCTTGTAGTAAACGCGACGATGGGCAACAGCTTAGGTATAGTGGCGTTCGGCGGTACGTCGATACTGATTCTTGTCGGTGTCGCACTTGAAACCGTGCGTGAGCTTGAAGCTCAGCTTACCACCTATCGCCGTCCCGGCTCGTCCGGCGCGATATTCCGCGGTAAGAGAAAATAAGGGGATCGCCGATGAAAATAATTTTTCTCGGAGCACCCGGTGCGGGCAAGGGCACACAGGCGGATCTCGTTTCCGCCAAATACGGTATCCCGGCAATTTCTACGGGCGCTATAATCAGAGAGGCGATAGCCAACGGTACGGAAATGGGGCTGGCTGCAAGATCGTATACCGAAAAGGGTATGCTCGTTCCGGATGAGGTCGTTATAGGCATCATCAAGGAAAGACTTGCAAAGGATGACTGCAAAAACGGTTTCATCCTCGACGGCTTCCCCAGAACCGTCGCCCAGGCTGAGGCGCTTGACGAAATGGGCGTGGATATCGATCTCGTCATCTCGATAGAGGTCGACGATGAAGATATAGTGAAGAGAATGAGCGGCCGCCGCGTATGCGGAAGCTGCGGCTCTTCCTATCACATTGTGTATAAGCCCTCAAAGAGCGGCGAACAGTGTGATAAATGCGGTTCTGATCTGAGCATAAGAGCGGACGACAAGCCCGAAGTCGTGCTCGACAGATTGCAGGTTTATCACAAGATGACCGAGCCGTTGAAGGACTTTTACAAAAAGAAAGGCAAATGCGTGGAGGTCAAGGGTCAGGAGATCTTGGACGACACGAGCGCACTTGTCAGAGAACAGATAGCGCTGGCTTTCGGCAAATAATATATGATTCTAATTAAAGGTGAAAACGCAATAGCAGCAATGCGCGTTGCCGGCAGAATTACGGCAGAGGCTATTTATCTCGGCGGCGAAGCCGTGAAGGACGGCGTCAGCACGAAGCATATAGACGATATTATTCGTCACCACATCGAAAAATGCGGTGCTGTGCCATCCTTCTTAGGCTACGGCGGCTTTCCGGGATCCGCCTGCATAAGTATAAACGACGAGGTTATCCACGGCATCCCGTCCAAGAACAGGATAATCAAGGACGGAGATATAGTGAGCATAGACGTCGGCGCAAGATACCGCGGCTATCACGGCGACAGCTGCTGCACCTTCGGATGCGGCAACGTCAGTGATAAGGCAAAGCGCCTTATGGAGACGGCGGAAAAAGCATTTTACCTCGGCGCCGCGAAAGCGGTGGCGGGCAACAGGCTGGGAGACATAGGCTCGGCTATACAGGAATACGTGGAAGCGCAGGGGTACGGTGTTGTGCGTCAGTACGTCGGTCACGGCGTCGGACGCGAGCTGCACGAGGATCCCGAGGTACCGAATTTCGGCCATGCCGGTCACGGCGTAAGGCTGTACAAGAATATGACAATAGCCATAGAACCGATGATAACGGAGGGAACTTACGACGTCAGGGTCGCCTCCGACGGATGGCTCGTCACTACCGCGGACGGCAAGCTTTCAAGTCACTATGAACACACCGTTCTGGTGACGGACGGCGAACCCGAGCTGCTCACAAAGCTTTAAGGATACAAAATGAAAATCTGGCAGCCTCTGAAAGCGATCTTTAAAAACAAAAGGTCGAAATCAAAGGAAGATGAAACTTTGGTCGGGCGCATAGCCCAGTCAGTATCCGGCAGAGACAAGGGTATGATATACGTCATAACCGGACAGCCGGACGGAGTTTACGTCAACGTCTGTGACGGGTCAAGGCGCACTCTCCGTCAGCCTAAACGTAAAAATATCAGGCACTTGCTTATTTCCGCGGAAAGTGTTCCCGAAACTTTTATAAAGGACGGGAAGATAGATGCGGACGATACGCGGATAGCCGCGTTCATCAAGGAACGCACCGATATATAATTCATATATTTTTTACCCGATTAAAAGGAGGAAATAATTTGCCAAAAGACGATGTTGTCGAATTTGACGGTCAGGTCGTTGAAGCGCTGCCGAACGCCACGTTCAGAGTAAAGCTGACGAACGGTCATATAGTGACCGCAAGCATTTCCGGCAGGCTCAGACTTAACAGTATCAAGGTACTGGTCGGTGATAAGGTCCACGTTGAGGTTTCGATTTATGACCTCTCCAAGGGACGTATCACGTGGAGATCCAAATAATATAAATCATAATACTGAAAGGACAGGTAATACAAAGTGAAAGTTAAACCTTCCGTTAAAAAGATCTGCGAA
>CADBSB010000063.1 GCA_902797235.1 uncultured Ruminococcus sp.
CCGGCGCCGATACAACGACCGAGCCGACTACCACCACGAAGGAAGCCGAGACCACGAAGGACAACGGCGGCACAAGCAAGACGACAAACGGCGTGCCCGTATGGGTATGGATCATAATCGGCGTAGTAGCCGCGGCCGCGATAGTCGCAGTTATTGTCGTTGTGACAAAGAAAAAGAAATAATAAACCCATAAAATAATTGAGCGGCGCACCTGCGCCGCTCTTTCATTATTAGCCTTCCCCCATTGGGGAAGGTGGCACGGCTATGCCGTGACGGATGAGGCTTTGCCTCCCTCTTCGCTGCCCCGAAGAAGGAGCCTTTCGCAAAATCCCCGAAAGTTCGGGGGGAGGCGGGGGTATGGGGGCGGTCAGGGGGGTGGGGAGCCCCAATCGCGCCGGAACGGCGCACAGTTCGTCGCGAAGCGACACATTAACTCGCCGCAGGCGAATATAACTTGACGACAGTCAAATACAACTCGGCGTCAGCCGAATATAACTCGCCGCAGGCGAATATAACTTTCCGCTCCGCGGAAAATATAGCCGAAAAGAGCCGCCTTCCGACAGCTCTTTTTCCTTTATTCAACCGTAACGCTCTTCGCCAGGTTCCTCGGCTTATCGACGTCGCAGCCGCGGTTCGTCGCGGTGTAGTACGCGTACATCTGAATCGGCACTATCGCTACGATCGGCATGAGATACTTGTTCGTCTCCGGCAGTCTTATATACTCGTCGCATATATCGCTCTTCTCCGCCACGCAGGACGTTATGAGCAGGACGTGGCCGCCGCGCGCGCGTACCTCTTTGACGTTTGACACGGATTTTTCCGCAATATCGGGATCGGTGATTATCGCCATGCACGGCACGCCGTCCGTTATTAGCGAGATCGTTCCGTGCTTCAGCTCGCCGGCCGCGTACGTTTCGCAGTGCATATAAGATATTTCCTTTATCTTCATGGAGCCCTCGCAGCCCGTGGCGTAATCCTGACCGCGGCCGATTATATAATAATCTCCGTACGGCTTGTTATATACCGCGAACTTTTTGCACAGATCCACGTACGGCTCTGAGATCGCCGCGGATACGAGCTCCGGCAGCTTTTTCATCTCCGTCAGATACTCGTCCAAAAACGCGTCGGACATCGTCTTTCTGTCGTGCGCTAAACGCGCGGTGAGCATATACATTATAAGCACCTGCGCGGTGAACGCCTTTGTCGTGGCGACGGCTATTTCCGGGCCGCAGCGCGTGTATATGACCTCGTCAGCCTCGCGTGCGATCGAGCTTCCGACCACGTTTACTATCGCGCAGACCTTTGCGCCCTTGCTGTGCGACAGGCGGAGCGCCGCGAGCGAATCCGCCGTTTCACCGGACTGGGATATGATGAACACGGTATCGCCCTCGCCGACCATCGGATCGTCGTATCTGAACTCCGACGCTATCGAAACGGTAACGGGTATGCGGCACAGATGCTCTATGCTGTACTTGCCGAGAAGTCCGGCGTGCATAGCCGAGCCGCAGCCGACCACGAAAATACGCTTTATATCGGACGTATCGGGTATCTCGTTCTTGAATATCATGCCCGCGCCCTTTTCGGTGTGCATGGATATCAAGCGGCGCAGCGTATCGGGCTGCTCGTATATTTCTTTGAGCATAAAGTGCGGATAACCGCTCTTTTCCGCCGCTTCAAGGTTGAAATCGGCCGTCAAAAGCTTTTTCTTCTCCGTTATGTCGTTTCCGTACATATCGAAAAACGTTATCTCGCCGTCTTTAAGCTCCGCTATCTCGTCCGTGTCCATAAGGTAGTAATCCTTGGTGTATGATAACACGGCGGGAATATCGGAGGCTATGAAGCACTCGTCAACGCCCTTTGCGGCGATGAGCGGACTGTCGCGCCTTACGGCGTATATCGTATCCGTTCTGTCCGAGAAAATGATGCCGAAGGCGTACGAGCCGTGGAGCTTCGGCAAAGCCGCGGCTATTGCCGCTATCGGGTCGCCGTCGTAGAGGCTGTCTATGACGTACGCTGCCGCTTCCGTGTCCGTATCGGACGAGAACACGGCGCCGTTTGCGATCGCTTCCTCACGCAGCTGCTGATAGTTTTCGATTATGCCGTTGTGGACGAGCGTCACTCTGCCCTGCCTGTGAGGGTGGGAATTCCTGTCGGACGGCTCGCCGTGCGTAGCCCAGCGCGTGTGGCCTATGCCCACACTGCCGTGCGGCAGACCGTTTTTTTCAAGCATATCGGCGAGCGCAGAAAGTCTGCCCTTTGTTTTGTAAATATTTACCTGTCCGTCCTCGCATATCGCGACGCCCGCGGAGTCATATCCGCGGTATTCAAGTCCCGAAAGACCTTTTAAAATTATCTTGGCGGCCGTTCTTCTGCCGCTGTAACCTACAATTCCGCACATTAAAAAAACACCTCTCTTTTTTTATAGTTTGCGTCAGCAAATTTAGCTTGTGAAACAAATTTAGCTTGCGTTAGCAAATTTAGCTCGCGAATGCGAATTTAGCTGTTTTAAACCCGCGGCTTTAAGCTAAATTGCCGTTTATAAAGGCAGCTAAATTATACGACGGGTCGTATAGCTAAATTGAAAACAAAAAGTTTTCAGCTAAATTGAATTTGCTTTCGCAAATTCAGCTTTGCTGACTCATATTGCGTGACATAAAAACGGCTTTGTTCCGAAGTCTCCATCGGGTTTTGACCGTTATCTTACGGGCTGTCACGGCACGGAGGGTATCCGCCGAATGTTTCGATGACCCTCTCCTCGTCAACCGCTGAGGTGAATTGCGGTCCCGGCGCTATGCTTGTCGCATATCATTATGCTGCCCCCTGCCTCTCTCCTTTCTTTGCAGAGCGCGCGTTTCTATCATTATATAAAAGTAAACCCGTTTTGTCAACAGGTTTACTTAAACAATTATTTAATTTTGAAAAATCATGGATTTCTGCGGCGTCAGACGCGCGCGTCGGCGTTCCCCCTACGCGAACCCCCACCGTTCTCCAGTTCGCGGTGGGGAACCCCTATCCGCCCGACGCGCCTTTTTTAATGTTACAGCGACTTTATATATTTTTTTCTTTCCTCCGTCACCCTGTAGCTTTCGACCGCTTTTTTAACGGTCATTTTTTGTACCGCGGGGGTGAGGGCGCGGGTTTCGAGGTACGGGATGGTCGCCTCGTACTGCTTGGCAAGCGCTGTGGCGAAATACCACGCGCACATCATGTTTACGTAGTATTCGTCCGATACTATGCCCGCGACGAGTTCGTTATACTCCGGTTTGAAATCGGCGTCAAGGAAAAACCGCATGAAAATTCCGACGCCGGTCCGCACGGTGTAGACCTTGTCCGATTTTATCCATTCCTTCGCTTTCTCTGATATAAGCCCCTTGTGCTTTTTGAATACCGCCGGTATCATCGTGTCGCACGTCGCCCAGTTGTCTATATACGGTAAAAACGCCTCTATCGCTTCTATACATTCCGTCTCGTCTTTTATATGCGATATTATGACGGCGTGGAGATTGTTTTCTTCAAAGTATTTATGCGGCAGCTCCCTCATAAACAGAGCCTTTTCTGCCTCGCTCAGCTCTTTATATATGGCTTTGAGGTCGGGAAAACGGACGCCGATCATATTATCCTCGGTAAGTCCGGGCGTGAGCTTCCGCGTGAACGCGCCGTATTCCTTATCCTGCCGCGAAAACAGCAGATCTCTTACTTTATCCATTTTTTCAAAGTTCCGAGCAGTCCGCGGGATATGGATTTGCCCACTTCTCTGCCTATCGTGTTCATAGTTGACGACGCTATTTTTGCCGCCTCGCTCTTTTTCTTCTGCGTCGCTTTTTCCTTTTCCTTCTTCTCTTTTTCTTTCTCTTTCTGCTTTTCTTTTTCCTCCTCGGCCTTGCGCTTCTCTTCTTCTTCCTGCTCGGCGGCGGAATTTATGAGCTCGTACGCCGACTCGTTGTCAACGGCCTCCTCATATACGCCGTACATATCGTCGGCGTGTATTTCCGCTTTGCGTCTTTCGTCGTCTATCGCGCCCATTGCGGACTGCGGCGGAAGCACCGTCGCGCGCTCGACAATTGACGGACGTCCTTTTTCGTCAAGGAAGCTGATAAGCGCCTCGCCCGTGCCGAGATCGGTTATCGCCTTTTCGGTATCGAAATTCGGATTTGCGCGGAAGGACTGCGCCGCGGCTTTTATGGCTCTCTGTTCAAGCGGAGTATATGCGCGGAGCGCGTGCTGTACGCGGTTGCCGAGCTGTGCGAGTACGGGATTCGGTATATCGGACGGCTGCTGAGTGATGAAATAAACGCCGACGCCCTTTGAGCGTATGAGCTTTACGACCTGCTCCACCTTGTCCGTCAGCATCGGGCGCGCGGTGCTGAAAAGCAGGTGCGCCTCGTCGAAGAAGAACACGAGCTTCGGCTTTTCGGGATCGCCTACCTCGGGCAGATCCTCGAACAGCTCCGCCAGAAGCCAGAGCATGAACGTGGAGTAAAGCATCGGCGACCGGAAGAGCTTTGCGCAGTGCAGGATGTTGATATATCCGCGCCCGTCCTCGTCCACCTGTATGAAATCGGAGAGTTTTATATCCGGCTCGCCGAAAAACAGCGTGCCGCCCGCGTCCTCAAGCTGTAAAAGCGCACGTTGTATCGCGCCCGCCGACGGCTTTGATATGTTGCCGTACCTGTTTAACAGCTCCGCGGCGTGATCGGTGATGTAGGCGACCATACTGCGTATGTCTTTAAGATCGGTCAGAAGCCACCCCTTGTCGTCCGCGACGCGGAAGGCTATGGACAAAACTCCGCTCTGCACGTCGGACAGACCGAGCAGGCGCGCTAAAAGCGACGCGCCCATTTCTGATACGGTAGTCCTGACGGGATGACCGCATTCGCCGTAAACGTCCCAGAAGCGGACGGGAAAATTCTTGTATTCGAAATTATCGGGATCATAGCCCATGCCGGACAAGCGCTTGTCTATCGCGTCCGACCTCACGCCGCGCTTGACGCATCCCGCGAGATCGCCCTTGACGTCGGCCAGAAACACCGGCACGCCCATATCGGAAAACGATTCCGCCATGACTTTGAGCGTTATCGTCTTGCCCGTGCCCGTCGCGCCGCAAATAAGGCCGTGGCGGTTCGCCATCTCCGGGCGTATAAACACCTCTTGTTCGCCCTTACCTATTACTATCCTGTTATCAGACAACATATGATCATCCTCGTTTTGATTTAGTGATTATATTATAACAGTTAATTTATCAAATGTCAAGGCTTTGGGATAATTCAATCGGCTCCGCCGACACCTTAATTCTGAATTTTGAATTCTTAATTCTTAATTCTCTTGACAACCGCCCCGTTTTGTGTTATCATATAATTATGAAATACAAAAGCAGATATAACAAAGAAGAACTGATAAGCCGCTGGGACGAGCTGACGTCTCCGGCGCGGTTCGCGGGGGCGAACGCGGAGCTCGACTGGGTCTACATCGCCTCCCGCAAAGGCGACAGGATAAAGCTCGTAAAAAAGCCTCGCGCGTCGTACGATCCGTACGCGACGGTGTTCCGCGGCAGAATCGAAGCGGCTGAAAACGGTTCTCAGATCCGCGGCGTATACACCAAAGGTCTGTTCGACTACATATTGACCGCGGTCATCGCCGTCGTCTATTTCGGCGTCTGCGCGGCGTATTTGTCGCGCGTCTTGGATAAAACGATACCGCTTATACTCATATCCGTCGGTATAATCATGATCCTTTTCGCGCTTATACCGTTCCCCGGCAAGATAGCAAAATACGGCGCGCTGATACGCGAGGTGACGGGCACGCCGCCCGACAAAAAGAAAAAGGCGGAGCCCGCCGGGACGGTAATATCCGATAACGATAAAGAAAAATACAAATTCAGATTCTCCGGGAGAAAGAAATAATGGGATACGACAGCTTATACACAAAATACCGCGACAGGGACAAAGCGATAGAAAAGCTAAAAAAGACGGATTTGATAAAAACGATACTTTTCATCATCGTCGCCCCCGCGGTCGTCACGCTTGCGGCGTTTCTGATCACTAAAAAATTCAATTTGTTCATCTGTATACTTTCGTTTGCGGCGGCTGCCGCGTTCAGCGTGACCGACCTTGTAAGGCGGCACAAAAACGGGTACAGGTACGTACACTGCACCCACGACGTAAAAGGGATACTCAAACCGTTTGAGGCGGAGCACGGCAAGGGCGTTTACGCTTACGGCGAGATAGCGAGCGGCGCGTGCGTTTTCAAATACACGCTCTCAAACGAAGCGCGCGTCAACTGCGACACGGATTTCGGCACCTACACGTTCACCGTTTACAACGACGAATGGGACGAGGTGGAGAAATTCAAAGCCGAGTCCGAGGAGGCGTTCAAGAAAACGATGATAAAGGCGCTTGAATTTGCGATCTCGCTTGAAAAAAAGCCCGACGGCGAGTACGACGAGACGCTTATGCCGGATGAAGACGTCAGCGGCGAAGAGTACGAGGATGAAAACGGCGAAGAATTTGATGATGACGAAGACGAAGAAAAAGGCTGAGAAGCTTGATCGCTTTTCAGCCTTTTTATTTATACCTGTTATGACAGCTTGAAATTGAATGCGAGCGCGGGCAGTCCGTTCGACGTGTAAAGCTGGGCGTTCGTATCGTCCATGGCGAGTGTAAATCCGTACGACACGTACGACGTATTCGCTCCCTCAGGCACCTTTATCACGACGATATCGGCAGATACTATCTCCGCCTCGGCGTCGACCTTTTTTGCGTACTGTTTGCCGAGCGCGAAGCCTTTGACGGAGGCAGTTCCGCTCTTTGATACAAGTCCGTCGCCCACGTTTTTGAATTTTATCGTCACGGTCGTCTTATCCTCGGACAGCGTTACAGTCTCCGGCGTCGGCGACAGATAATCGTCCTTGTTTCCTATACCGTACTCCTTTGCGAGCGCGAGGTTGCCTATCCTCTCTGCAAGCTCTTTCTTTTTCGGGGAATGGATGAAATCGAAATACGTGGGAGGCGAGCCTAGATCGTACGAGGCGATAAGGTTTTCGTTGCCCATCTGCTGCATCGCGTCGTACTGCTCCATACGGATAAAGTGTATGTTGTAAAATCCGTACTGCTTGCATTTTTCCGTGTAGTTTGACAGCTGTACGTTGTAGAACGGAAAATCAAAGCCGAATTTCTCTTTCATATCGTCCACGTACGCGGTAAGATAAGTCGAGTATTTTTTAGCCGTGCCCTCCGAGCCGCTTTCGCTTTCTCCCTGGAAGAAGATCATTCCCTTGAACGATATGCCGAGAAGCGGAGCGACGATGCCGTTGAAAAATCCGCCCACGCCGACGGCGTTCGACGTTTTGAATTTCAGGCTTGTCGCCTTATCCTTTGACATAAGCTCCTGTATCTGCGCGCCGTTCGCGGCTATGCAGACCATGCCGACGGGTATGCCTGCCTTCTCCGCTATATAGTTGCAGAAGAACAGGCCGAGAGCCGATACGTTCTTAGATTCCTTTGTGCTCTGTACCGTCCATTTTACGTCGGGGTCGCCGAAGTCCTCCATCGGTTCCTTCGGGCGCACCTTCTGATGCACGTAATAATCCGCGCCCTGCATAAGATAGCGGACCTTAATGCTCTCATCCTCGAATTTCGGCGCCACCTTGAATCCGCCTAAGATCTGATAAAGCTCTATCTGAGCGTTCGACTGGCCGGAGATCACCCACACGTCGCCGACGAGGACGTCCTCAAACGTGACCGCATTGCCCTTGTCGTCCTCGACCGTAAGCTCGGCGGGCTCGGCGGACGCTTCCTCGGGCTTGAATTTAAGATTGAATTTACCTTCTTTTACGACAGCGTAAGACGTCTGACCCTTGAACGTGCCGCGCACTACCGTGCCGTTCATGTTGGAGTAGCCGAAAACGTTTATGTCGGCGTCTCTTTGAAGCACCATATGAGAGCCGAACGTTCTCGGTATAGTCAGCACCGCATCCGAATCCTCGATTATATTGAAGTCCGGTATGGTTTCCGCTTCCGTCTCTGTCTCCGTCTCGGTCTCGGTCTCGGTTTCCGTTTCCGTTTCGGTTTCGGTCACGGGTTCCGTGTCCGTCACGGCTGTCGTTTCCGCCGTCGTCTGCTCCGCCGTCGTCTGCTCCGCCGTCGTCTCCGCGTCAGAGCCGGCGCACGAAACGAGCGCTGACAGGGCAAACAAAGCCGATAAAACAATACAAACGATCTTTTTCATCATCTTCACTCCACTTTTATTCTGAACGCGGGGGCGGGCAGGCCGTTTGACTTGACAAGCTCCGCGTTTTCATTATTTATATCGCTTATGTAAGCGTAGTTTACGTACGTGACGTCCGCGCCGTCAGGCACGGTGACTGTAACGGTATCTTTGTCCGTTATTTCGGCTTCGGCAAACCGCATACCGTCAAGCGTGCCGAACGAAAAGCCGTTTACCTTTGCCGTGCCGTTTCTGCTTTTCAGTCCGTCCGACACGTCCCTGAATCTGACCGTGACGGTTTTGCCGTTCAGCTTTGCCGACACGGGTGACGGCGGATTTGCGTCGGACAGATCGCCTTTGCCGTACTCCTTTGCGAGTATCTGTGCCGTTATCCTCTCGCAGAGCGGCTTTTTCTTCGGTGAGTGAGCGAAATCGCCCCATTCGGAGGGCGAGCCTAAATCCATCGAAACAGTCAGACAGCTGTCTTTTATCATACCGAGCGCGTCGAACTGCCTTATCCTTACCGTTTCAAGAAACGGGAAATACTGCTTGCCCTCGCTCCGGTACGAGCAGAGCTGGACGTTATAGAACGGAAAATCAAAGCCGAAACGCGCTCTTTCATCCTCGACCAGGCGTTTCAATTCATATCCGTAATTCTCCGCGCGGTCGCGCCAGATGCCCTCGCTCTCGCCCTGGAAGAAGACCATGCCCTTGAATTTCACGCCCTCGAACGGGTGTATCAGCGTGTTGTAGTAGCCGGAGCGGCAGACGTTTGCGCCGTCCGTGTAATTCAGCTCGTCCGCAAGCGTATCCGGTATAAGCTCCTTAATGCACGCGCCGCCGGCGGACATATTTATCGCGCCTATCGGTACGCCCGACTTTTCCGAAAGCTCCTTTGCGATGAAAAAGCCGAGGGCGGAAAACGAAAGCGACGTTTCCTTATCGGGCAGCTTCCAGCCCCATTCGGGGCAGATGACGTCCGGGCGCGGACTGCCGCAAAGCTCCGGATGAGTGTACGGATACGCCTGCGTCTGCATGAAAAGCCTGTAATTTTCACCGTCGAATTTTTCAGGTATATCGCAGGGGAACACGAAACGGAGATTCAGCTCCGCGTTCGACTGGCCGCCTATCATCCATACGTCGCCGATCAGAATATCGTCAAAAACGGTCTTTTGACCTCTGTCGTCGTATATCCTCATCGTCTTTTTCTCAAACGACGCTTTTTTCGGGTTGAAGCGAAGGGTGAATCTGTTATCGGACACGACGGCGCAAACCGTCTCGTTATCAAATTCCCCGTAAACGCGCGATCCGTTTTTATCGCTGAATCCGAAGATCCTGATCACCCTGTCCCTTTGCAGTACCATGTGAGAGCCGAACGCGCCGGAGACCTTGAATTCCGGCACCTTGAAATCGGCGCCCGACGTGCTTGATACGTTTTTTTCGTTTGTCGGCATTGCCGCGTTTTCAGACATTTTATCAAAACTCCTTATTTAATGTAAATATTATACATCAATTATATACCAAAGTCAATAAGCTTACTTGACTTTTTTTGATTTTTGTATTACAATAGGGACAGTAAAATGTTTTCGGGGGTATTCACGTTGAAAATATTGATAGAATTCTACTGTGAGGAAAACACCAAAAACATCTCGCCGCTTTTATACGGCGACTATGACCGTGTTTATTTCATCGGCTTTGATGGGGAGGGCGCGGACAGCCGTCACGCCGACGTGCTCGATACGCTCATTTCGTCAAAATTCGGCGCGGAGACCGTCTTTCTGACCGTTCCCGACAAGACGCTCTCCGGTGCGTACAGATTGTTATACGAGCTTGTGGGCGACGGGCACGAATACGTTATAGACCTTACGGGCGGCTCCGAGCTTTTCGCCGCCGCGGCGGGCATATTCGCCGGCACGTCTGAAAGACAGAACGTATCGATCGCGAACTACGACATCAACTCGGGCGTTCAGTATTTGCAGTACCCGGTGCTGTCCGAAAACGCCGCCCTGCACACGCTGTCGGCGGACGAGCTCATATCCCTATCCGGCGGCGCCGTCATATCGAAGTCCATGACGTATCAGAGGATAAATTCAAACAACGCCCTGCGCGCGGAGATAGTCAGGATGTGGGACACCGTAAAGAGCATAACGGCGGACTGGAACAGATTTTGCAGTATGACGAACAGGCGCGAGGACAGACACGTTACGAAAAAGCTGACCCGCGCGGACGACAGAAAGACGTGCGAGCGCTTAACGGGGCTGATGCGCCGCCGCGGCATAATAAAGAACGACGTGATATACGTTGACGACAAGGGAAAGACTTATCTTGAATACGATCTTTGCCCGAGAGCGAAAACGACGGAGCTTTACGAAAAAAGCGGCACGGTGCTCGAGTTGTACGCCTGCCTTGCCGCCGGAGAGAGCGGCGCGTTCACGGACGCCGCGTCCGGCACGCTCATCGACCTTGACGGACTGCTTTCAAAAAGCAAGGGCGACCCGAGAAACGAGATAGATCTGACCGCGGTATACAAAAACCGCCTTGTGCTTTGCAGCTGTAAATGCACGAAGCCTACGAAGGAGCATTTGTACGAGATACTGACTATGGCGGAGCAGTACGGCGGCAAATATTCGATCCCCGTGCTCATCTGCTCCGAGCCGGCGTTCGAGCCCGTGCGCGAACGCGCGAGGGAAATGGGCGTGATACTTATAGATAACGTTATAAATTCAACGCTTAAAAGCTTTAAATCCGCGTTTTTGCAGTATTTTCCCGTATAAAATGAAGACGTCGGCTGCGCCGGCTGATAAATAAAAACGCCCGGGGGCGTTTTTATTTATTCAAGGTCTTTAAGCCACATGGTGACCGCCGCGTCGCTCGGCATACGCCAGTCGCCCCTCGGGGACAGAGTGACGGAGCCGACCTTCGGGCCGTCCGGCAGGCAGCTCCTTTTGAACTGCTGGGTAAAAAATCTCGTAAAAAAGCGTTTTGCCGCGGATATTATCTGTTCTCTGTCGACTTCCGGATACGCCTTCATAGCGTAAGATACCGTTCTCGACGGCTCGAAGCCGTACCTCAACGTATAGAACAGGAAAAAGTCGTTCAGATCGTACTTTCCTATCTTCTCCTCCGTTTTCTGCGCTATCTTGCCGCCGTCGTTCGGCGTGAGCTCCGGCGTTATGGGCGTGTCGCACACGGACAGGAGGACTTTTTTTATCTCGTCGTTCCCGCACGTTTCGGCGTAGGCGCGGCAGATGTATTTTACAAGCGTTTTGGGGATAGAAGCGTTCACCGCGTACATGGACATATGATCGCCGTTATACGTACACCAACCGAGCGCAAGCTCCGACAAGTCTCCCGTACCGACAACGAGACCGTTTTTCATGTTCGCCGCATCCATTAAGATATACGTGCGCATCCTCGCCTGGGCGTTTTCATACGTTGTGTCACCCTCTCCCGAATATCCCGCGCCGTGACCTATGTCTTTCAGATGATTTTTAACGCCGTCGGCGATCGACACCTCGTTTATCTCGTCCGCAAGGAGCGACATAAGCTTGTTGGCATTATCATACGTCAGCTTTGACGTGTTCCCCTCGCTCGGCATGGTGTACGCCAGAATCTTTATTTCGGGGACGAGCTTTCTCGCCTCCGCGCAGACGAGGAGCGCGAGCGTGGAATCGAGACCGCCCGATATACCTATCAGCAGATTGTATATTTTTGTCGCTTTGACGCGCGTGGCGAGGCCCTGCGCCTGGATCTTCAGTATCGCCCCGCACCTTTCGCCGAGCTCACGGTCATCCGACGGGATGAACGGATTGCGGTCTGTCTTGTACGGTATATCGTTCAGTATCGCCGCCAGCTCGTCGATCGTCACCTCCGGCTTGCGGTAAGCCTTTATATTGACCTCTGTCTTCCGGTACGACGCGCCGTCAGAGCTTTCAAACGTGTTCTGGCGCCTTCTGTCGTGCATTATCCGGCAAAGGTCGATTGCGGCAGAGCAAACGTGCGGACGGTCGGGGAAAATGACCTCTTCAAGTATCGTTCCGCTCTGCGCCATAACCGTGTGACCGGAGAAAACAAGGTCCGTACTGCTTTCATCGGGACCGGCGGACGCGTAGATATACGCGCAGTAGCAGGCGCCGCTCTGCTGTGATACGAGCTGTTTTCTGTACTCCCGTTTGCCTATAAGCTCATCCGAGGCGGACAGGTTGACTATGATGTTCGCCCCCGCGAGGCACATATGTGAGCTCGGTTTATCCGGCACCCACAGATCCTCGCAGATCTCCGCGCCGAGCACGGCTCCGCTTTCCGTGTCGGTAAACAGTATATCCGCGCCGAACGGTATATTCTCACCGTTAAGCCTTACGGTGCGGCCGATAATATTTCTGCCGGACGCAAACCACCTTCCCTCATAGAATTCCGAATAAGTGGGGATGAACTGCTTGGGAACAAGGCCGCAAACTTTGCCCTCCGATATTACCGCGGCGCAGTTGTAAAGATCGTTTTCATATCTTACAGGCGCACCGACGACGGCGGTAAGGCCTTTACAGTCCGCGGTCTTCCTTGCTATGTAAAACAGCGCGTCCTCCGCTTTGTTCAAAAGCAGGTCAGATTCAAACAGATCGGCGCACGTATATCCGGTAACGCATAATTCCGGGAAAACGATCAGGCCGCAGTCGCGGTGTTCTTTTATTACGTTCACGATCTGCTCCGCGTTATATCCGGCGTCCGCTACCCTTAAAGCCGGCACCGCCGCTGCTGCTTTTATCAGTTGATTTTTCATACCGTAAGTCGAAGTTCAAGCTCCGGCTTTGCCTCCTTTTGACTTAAATCCGTAAAACCGGGGCGCAGTCTCCCCGGTTTTTTGATTTTATAATATTCAGTTGTTCGTCGTTCCGTCCCAGGTGCTTACCGTGGTATCGGTCTTCTCTTCCTCCGTGAACCAGTGCGTGGTGACGCATTTGGAATCGGTGTAGAATTTGACGGCGTCCTTGCCGAGCGTATGGAGCGCTCCGAAGAACGACTTTTTGTGGCCCGAGAACGGGAACACGCCTACCGGTACGGGTATGCCGACGTTGATGCCGACCATGCCGCCGTGCGTGCGCTTTGCGAATTCTCTTGCGAAATATCCGTTCTGCGTGTAGATGACTGAGCCGTTTGCAAACGGGTTGTTGTTCATTATACGCAGACCGTCCTCAAAGTTCTTGCAGCGCTTGATGCAGAGCACCGGGCCGAATATCTCGTACGTACCGACGTTCATTTCATCCGTCACGCAGTCGAATATGGACGGACCTAAATAGAATCCGTTTTCAAATCCCGGAACGGTCACGTTTCTGCCGTCGAGCACGAGCTTCGCGCCCTCCTCGACGCCCGCGTTTATGCGGTCTATTATCTCCTGCTTGTGCTTTGCCGAATATACGGGGCCGAGCTTCGTCGTCTTATCGTAAGCGGGGCCGACCTTGATATTCTCCGCAAGCTTCTTTATTTCCGCTACGAGCTGATCGGCTATAGCTTCCTCCGCGACGACCACCGGCAGCGCCATGCAGCGCTCGCCCGCGCAGCCGTAGGACGCGTTGACTATACCCGCGGCAACGCGCGTAAGCGGCGCGTCGCTCATGACGAGAGCGTGGTTCTTCGCCTCGCAGAGCGTCTGCACTCTCTTGCCGTACTTGGATGCGCGCTCGTATACGGAAAGACCCGTCTTCGTCGAGCCGACGAACGATACGCCCTTTATATCCTCGTGCGCCATCATGCGCTCTACCTCGTCTCTGCCGCAGGTTATGACGTTCAGAACGCCCGCGGGCAGTCCGGCCTGACGGTAGATGTCAGCGAATTTCAGCGCCGTCATCGGCGTAGTGCTCGAAGCTTTGAGGACTATCGTGTTGCCGCAGGCTATGCAGAGCGGCACCATCCAGCCCATCGGTATCATCGCCGGGAAGTTGCACGGTGCGATGCCGAGGAAAACGCCGAGCGATTCACGGTATAAGACCGTGTCGTAGCCGTTCGACGCGTCCATGAGCGACTCGCCCATTATGAGAGACGGCATTGATATGGCGTGCTCCGTCGCCTCGCGCGCTTTCAGCACGTCGCCCTTCGCTTCCTCCCACGCCTTGCCGTTTTCACGCGCGACGCTCATCGTAAGCTCGTCAAGATGCTCGTCTATGTACTGCTTAACTTTGTAAAGCACCTGCACGCGCTTTAAAACCGGGACGTTTCTCCAGCTCTCGAATGCCGCGGCGGCGCTCTTTATCGCAAGCTCCGCCTCGTCGGGCGTGCACTTCGGCGCTTCGGCTATGACCTCGCCCGTGCTCGGATCGTAGATCTTATAATACTCGGCAGCCTTTGACGGCACGTACTCATTGTTTATAAATAAATTAAGTTTTTCCATATTTTTCTATAAACTCCTTAAACGGTTTGTGATTCATTACTGTTTCAAGCGTTTTTCCGTCAATCCTTCCGATGATCTCTTCAAAATTCTTATGCGTCTCTTTGCTTATCGTCGCAAGCAGCTGTCTTGACGCCTGCTGGCTTTCCGCGCGGTGGAGCGGATATCCGCGTCCGGGCGGGTCTGAGAACAGCTTTTCGAAAATATACTTTAAGTTTATATCGCCCGCCCAGCCGAAGCCTTTGTTCAACGCAAGCGATACGCAGTTGCCGCCGTTGATCTGCGAGAACAGCCACGCGTCGAGCGAATCCTGTATAAGTCCGCAGAATACGCCGGGGTACTGCATAGCCGACATAAGGAAGCCCTGACCCGTGCCGCAGCCGCCGACGACGAAATCCGCGGCGCCGGAATTGAGCGCTATGCCCGCCATAAGTCCGGTCTGTATATACGTCAGCTCTCCGCTGTCCGCCGTACAGCCCACGTTGAATATCCTGTTGCCCGTTGCTTCAAGTGCCTGCAGCACGAGCGGGTTTTTGTCTCTTGACGAGACCTCGTTAATAAGCGCGATCTTCATATCCGTTACTCTCCTGTTTATTTTTTGCGGGAAATACATTTAAGCGCCGCACAAACTATGTTGTCGGCCGTAAGGCCGAAACGCTTTTGCAGATAATCCTGCGATCCTACCTCGCCGAACGATTCCTTTACGCCCACGCGCTCCACCGGCACGGGCACGGTCTCCGAAAGCGCCTCGCATACGGCGGCTCCGAGCCCTCCCGTCACGTTGTGGTTTTCCGCGGTGACGATCGCGCCGCATTCACGCGCGGCTTTCTCCGCCGCTTCTTTATCAAGCGGTTTGATCGTGTGCATATCGAGCACCCTTGCCGATATTCCTTTATCTGCTAACATATCCGCGGCTTTCAGCGCCTCGTACACCATTATGCCGGACGCTATTATGCAGACGTCACGTCCGTCGTTCAGCATATTAGCCTTGCCTATGACGAATTTAGCGCCGTCCTTGTATATGCGCATCGTCTTTCTGCGCGAGGTGCGCAGATAATGCACGCCGTAATTGTCCGCCATATAGGACACGGCGGCGTCGTACATAGTGACGTCCGCGGGCTCTATTATGACGGAGCCGGGTATCAGGCGCATGAGCCCAATATCCTCAAACGGCATATGCGTGCCGCCGTTAGACGCGGCGGTGACGCCCGGGTCGGCGCCGATTATCTTTACGTTCAGCTTCTGGTACGCGCAGGACAGGAATATCTGATCAAAGCATCGTCTCGTCGCAAACACGCCGAACGCGTGGAAGAACGGGACGAGCCCCGTCTCCGACATTCCGGCGCACATACCGACGGCGTGCGCCTCCATAATGCCGCAGTTTACGCTTCTTTCGGGGAATTCCTTATAAAACGGCTCCGTTCCGACGGAATGGCTCACGTCCGCGTCGACTACGACGATCTTTTCGTTTTCGCGGGCTTTTTTTATCAGCGCGTCACAGTAGGCGGCGCGCATTTCCTTCGTATCGAGTACGATATTTTCCGTCAGTCTGCTCATAAGCCCGCCTCCAGTCTTCTGTCGATCTCCGCCGTCGCCTCGTCCGCCATCTCCTTTGAGATCACCATATAGTGGTTGAAGCCGGGGATCTCAGCGAATTTACAGCCGTGCCCCTTTTCCGTGTTCATTATCACGACGGAAGGGCAGGTGTTTTTTGCCGCCGTCAGCTTGTCGTAGATATCGCATACGTCGTGGCCGTCCGCCTCAAAGGTGTGTATGCCGAACGACCGGAATTTCGCCTTATAGTCAAACGTCTGACAGATGTCCTTCGTGTAGCCGTCGAGCTGTCTTTTGTTGTTGTCGACTATTATTACGAGATTTTGCAGGCTGTTGTGAGCGATGAACTGCACCGCCTCCCAGTTCTGTCCCTCCTGTAATTCACCGTCGCCGACGATAACAAACACTCTGCCGCCGATGCCCTGTATCTTCTTGCCCATCGCGACGCCGACGCCGAGCGAAAGCCCCTGGCCGAGAGAGCCGGTGCTTATGTCTATACCCGTCGTTTTCAGCCTGTCGCAGTGGGAGGGCAAAGACGTGCCGCCCTGATTGAGCGTTTTAAGCTCCTCAACGTCGAAATAGCCCTTATAAGCGAGCGTCGCGTAGAGCGCCGGACCGCAGTGACCTTTCGACAAAACGAGATAATCTCTGTCGGGCTTTTTCGGGTCCTTCGGGTCGATATTCATTATATCCGTGTATAACACGGCTAAAATATCGCATATCGACATACTGCCGCCTATATGGCCGTAGCCCGCCGCCGCAAGCTCGTTTATGCAGAGCTTGCGTATATCGGCGGCGGCCTTCATCGTTATTTTTCTATCCATGATTATACGGTTTCCTCGCGTTTGCCGCCCTCATAGTTCTTTTTCTTTTCTTCCATGTACGCGGGTACCGGAACGTCCCACCAGCCGAAAGCTTTTCCGCCGGAATACGGATACTCGTTCGATACGGTCGCGTGGATGAACGCGGGCTTGCCCGCCTTTGTAACTTCAAGCGCGTCCTTAAGCGCCGAAGCGAAGCTCTCCTTGCCGTCCGCTCTGTACGATTTGATATGGAACGCCTCGGCGATCGCTGCGAAATCGGGATCGTATTTTTTGCCGTTCTGCTCAAAATCGTTGCCAAACGCGGCGTCTTCTCCCAAAACGTCTATCTGCAAGTCCTTTATTGCCATCCAGCCGCTGTTGTCCGCGACGATGACTATTATCGGGATGTTGTACTGCGCCATGGTGGACAGCTCCTGCATCACCATCATAAAGTCGCCGTCGCCGACGAGCGCGACTACGGGTCTTTCCGGCGCCGCCAGCTTTGCGCCCATCGCCGCCGGGAACGCCCAGCCCATAGTGGAGAAACCGCCTGTCGTTAAGTTGCAGTTCGGCTTTTTGTAGCAGTACTCCTGGAAAAGCTGCGCCTGCGTGTTTCCGGAGGACGTGGCGATTATCGTATCATCGGGGAGCTCTTTGTTGAGCACGCCTATCATTTTGGATATCGTAAGCTTTCTTGTGCCGCCCTTTCTGTTGCCGTCAACGTATTCAAACCATTTTTTGCGCAGTTCCTTTATTTCGTCGAGGTACGCCTTGTTTACCTTGAAATCGCCGAAATTATCGAGTATCTTTTCGGCGGCGTCCTTCGCGTTCGCTATGATGCCTACGTCAGCCTTGTAGTTCTTGCCGAGCTCGTGCGCGTCTATATCGACCTGAATGAGCTTCGTATCCGGGAAATTGAACGCGACGCCCTTTCTGTAAGAGCACGTCGTCTCGTCCGCGAAGCGCGTGCCGAGCGCGAGTATCACGTCGGCTTTGGACGCGACTTCAAGACCTATGACGGTGCCCTTGGAGCCGGTGTGGAAGCAGTACTGCGGATGATTTTCCGCAACGGTCCCTTTCGCCGCGAGCGTCGTTATGATCCCGGCGCCCCATTTTTCCGCGAGCTTGACGATCACGTCGCCCGCTCCCGAATTCATCGCGCCGCCGCCCGCGAGTATTACCGGCCTTTTCGCCGTCTTCATCAAAGCTATCGCTTTATCTATCGCCTCGGGGCTTGCCGCGGGGGAAAACGAAGGCTCTGCCGCCTCGACCGCCGCGCCGTATTCGGCGTATTCGGACTGCACGTCCATAGGCAGCGCTATGACGCACGGACCTTTTCTGCCGCCCGTCATCTCACGGAAGGCGTTGCCGACTATGCGCGACAGCTGCCTTGCTGATTCTGCGCGCCATACGCGCTTTGACAACGGTTCAAGGCTCCTTAAAATATTGCTGTCCTTATAGCGTTCAAGCTCCTGCAAAACGCCGACGCCGCTCATATGAACGTGCGTGTCGCCGCAGAGCGCTAAGAAAGGCGTTGAATCGGCGTAAGCCGTTCCGAGCCCTATACCGAGATTCAGAGTACCGGGACCAATTGAAGCAAAGACCGCGAGGGGCTCCTTTTTAATTCTGTAATAGCCGTCCGCAATCGCTGTTGCGGCCTGCTCGTGCTTGACCTGTATGTATTTGATCTCGCCCTTTTCATCGGCTTTTCTGATCGCGTCGAACAGACCGAGCACGCCGTGGCCGGGTATGCCTAAAATGTAGGGCACGCCCTCCGCGTTAAGTTTTTTAACTACTATCTCTCCGCCGGTTAGTTTCATCATTACCTCCGTAACCGATTATTGCCGCGGTTTTCGCCGCACCCTGTTTATTCTATCGTAAGGTAAGGATATTTGTTGCTTACCTCAATATTGACCTTGCGGTTTTCTTCTATGCTCTTTACGCTCGCGAGGACCATCGCTATGCTATTCACGTTGTCCTTGCAGTCGAGAAGCGGCGTTCTGCCGGTCTTCAACGCGTCGAACATATCCTCAAGCGCGCCGTCGTGCTGATCGCGGACGACGTCCGGTCTCGCTATGATGCCGCTCTTGAACGGTATGCCCTTGAATATATCGCCGTTATGATCGCAGTATTCGTATTTCGCGTCGCCGAAGCCGTCCCATACGACGGAGCCGCGCTCGCAGTTGATACGCCATACGTTGTCCCACGAGGTGTAGTTGCCCTCCGTGCCGTTGTAGCCTCTGAACGAGTATATAGCGCCGTTGTCGAATTCAAACACCGCGTCGCCCGCGCCGTCGCCCGTGTAAAGCGAGCCCTTCGGGTTGAAGCTGTGATAATGGACGGATTTCGGCTTGCCGTCTACCAGGTATCTCGCCAAATCGAAGCTGTGGATGTTGTTATCCTGTAACTGCGGATATTTGAACTGGTTTCTGATGGACGCCATATCGGCGCATACGAATATATCGCTGCATATATAGGACGGAGCGCCCATTATGCCGGACAGAACGAGCTGACGGATCTTTTTGACCTGCTCGATATAACGTCTGTTCTGCATTACGAAATAACGCTTGCCCGTCTCGTCAACGGTCTTCAGCATATCGTTGACCTGCTCCACGGTGAAAGCCATCGGCTTTTCGCCCAGAACGTCGTAGCCGGCGCGCAGGGCCGTCGTCACTATGTCGTGGTGAACGGTAACGTACGTCAGATCTATCAGGACGTTGCCCTTCGCCTTAGCGAGCGCCTCCTCGACCGACGAGTATATCGGCGGAACGGGGTTGAGATTGTATCTCTTTATGTAGTTTTCGGCGCGGACGGGGTTTTTCTCCGCTATCGCTATTATCTCGCAGTCATCTCTTTTAGTGATATGGTCGAGCCAGCGGTAAGCGATGTCTCCGCAGCCCGCCATGATGATCTGAAACTGTTTCATTGTGGTTTTCCTCCGTTATAAAATATGGTTTAATATTTCTGTTTCATGTTTTGACGGGCAAAAATCCCGTCAAACAGCCCCATTGTGCCTATTATACATCTTTAATATTAAGATGTCAATAAAAATAATCAAATTAACTAAAAAATCTTAGCCTTCCCCTGTCGGGGCGCGGCGTGTTTTAATTCCCGGATTATATGATGATCGATTCTATCCCGAGCATCTGATTCGCTTTTTCGATCTTCTTGCTCTGATCGCCGTAGACGAGCGCCCAGTGGCGTCCCTCGTAGAGCCCGGCGAGCTTCTTTACGCCGCCCGGCACGTCGATCACGACCTGTGTCCTGCACGACGGGAAAGACGTGTTCCTCAAAAGCTCTCCTCTTACGACGACCATTTTATCCATCCTGTCGTGCGATATGCCCGTGACGGTCACGGGACCGGGCTGTTTCAAAACCTGGAGGCCGCACGGAAGATCTCTTATCTCAAAATATGTATAGACGTTGAACTCGTCCTTTTCGTCCGAATCGTAGCTTCTCTTCGTCGGCGCGGTGCAGTGGGAGACGAAAAGCTTGTCGTCCGCCGGGAACAGGTACGGATTGCACATGAACGCGGGCTCGTTCGTCGCATACGTGACGATAAGCATATTCATAAGCGTCGTTACGTCAGCCTCGCACGCGGCGACTATGCCGTCGTCGTTCAGCTTTGACAGGGCGTAGCAGGAAGAAGTGTTGCAGCCCGTATGCACAGTGGATTCTATGCAGTTCACCGTGAACGCGTCGGCTCCCGCCTCCTCTATCAGCTTTTTATATATCCTGTACGTTTTCTCGGGGTTGGACAGATCGTACCCTTTCGGCAGTCTGTTCTCCTTCGCCTCGCCGTTTATCCTGTCCGCGTCGCCGTCTTCGCTTTCTCTGAATATCTTCAAAAACGTGTCGGAGCCTATATGCTTCCACTTTACGCCGAATTTGCTTTGTATCAGGCGCACCATTTCATAGCCCCAGTTGAAGCTGTGATACGGCTCGTACATCGCTTCGCCTATACAGAGCACCTTTGTGTTTCGTATTCTGAACCTGACGTTCAGCGCGGAAACGTATTCCGTAAGCTCCGCGTCGTTTTCACAAAGATACACGTCGGGGTCCATGCCCGTCATCGCGTCGATCTTCCTCACGTCGCGCATGAAGTACGGATAAAACACGTTTCCGTACGACCATATCTCAGAAAACGCCGGGGCGTATATGACTATCGGTCTGTTTTTTGAGTGGAGCGCCGCGAAAACTATGTCTATCACGTTGAACGGAACGACGACGTAAACGTCCGCCCCGTCCGCGTTCAGCGTGTCGTTTTCGGTCACGACGTTTGCCGTGAAAGTCTCGACGCCGTCGGGCAGAAGCGATTTTACCCGATCCGACATTTCGGCGATGATCTTACCGTCCGCGGTCAGATTTATACCGTCCGAGAGCCGCAGATCGTTGTTTTCTATCTTCTTTTCTTCCGGGGATAACGTGTAGTATTTACCGAGTATTATGATGCCGACCTTCATTTTTTTCATGACCTTTTACCTCACATAATATTTTTTCTATTATAACGCTTTTGCGGGGTTTATTACAATGGTCAATGATTGCCTGTTTTTAGGGTATTCTGACTTGTTTTCTTACGCCGTAAGGCGTATATCGAACACCGCATGGTGTATATCGAACGCCGCAAGGCGTATATCGAACGCCGTAAGGCGTATATCGAACGCCGCAAGGCTCCGCGCCCGATATCGTTTGCGTTGAAAAAAGGGGCTGTCGCGTTCGGCGCGGTTTGATAAGGAAGTAATTTTAAATATGCTATACCGCGCCGAAGCTAAATTCGCCTAACGGCGAGCTGAATTATGC
>CADBSB010000064.1 GCA_902797235.1 uncultured Ruminococcus sp.
ACGTCCTTTGCATCCGCCATGAAGCACATATCCGGTTTGTACGGAACAACGCACGTTGAGTTTGCCCTTCTCTTTGACGATATAGAATGGGCGTTGTATACTTATGCGTTTGATCTCTTCGTCACCGATAAATCGGAAACGACGACGACGCCCGAAGAGACGACGGTACCGGAAGAAACTACGCCGGAAATAACGGTACCCGAAGAGACGACGACCCCGAACGACCCGAAGGACGGATACGAAGACAACTGGGCAACGTTGCGGATAGACGGGGATAAATTCTTTTTGCCGCTCACCTCAATAACGGTCAGAGACGAAAATTACGACCTTACAACGTATACCTATTCGACGGAAGAACAATCGTATTTTTGGAATACCGCCGAAGAAATAAGCCTTTCGATCTTTGAAAACCTCGGCTTTTCAATAAAGAGCGTAGCCGTCAACGAGTTTAACGTGTTTGAAACCTTTGAAGACGCGGTAAAATACGCGTCGAAGCAGTGGGGCAGCACGACGTTTGATTTAGATCTGATACGCACCGAAAAAAACGGATTACTCTACAGCTACAGGTACGTGTTCGTACTGCTTGTCGAGTGGCCGAAAGATGAAACGACGTCGTCAGAAATCACAGTCAACACAAATGACCCGGCGGAGGCGTTTGACGAATGGCTTCGCTCAAAGCTGTTCGCGGGCATGAGATTTGAGGACCTGCGCAAAACCGTTTGGAAAATAGACGTCGGCGGATATACGATAGGCACGGAATACGCGGCGGGAAATTATAAACAGGTCAATTATGACGGGAACGGATCGTTTGTCCGCTACGGAAACGACGTGTACGACTGGACTTTTTATGCCGATAACGACAACATCGGCGAAAAGGAAGGCGGAACGATAAAAGAGGTGCGGTTGATACTGCGCGAAGGCTATAAGAATTTCGATCTGCCGTACGGAATAACGCTCGATATGACGCCTCATGAGGCGCTTATACAGATGGGCTTTACGGAAGAGCAGATAAAAGCGCTTGAGGGCAAAACGACGAGGAACGGTAATTTTGAGATAACGTATTATCCGAATTCACTTCTCATATCGTATCTGATAAACGAAAACGGATATATCATCGATACGGGCATAAACCTGAGCAACGGCTCTGAAGCGGAAGTTTATATCGAAATGGAAAGACAATAGATTTTAATTGTAAATTCTTTATAAATTGTTGCCGTAACGCTTGACATTGTAAATCAAAACGCATATAATAGTGATGAGATAAAATCAAAGGAGGCGTTAAATATGGCAACTGCACCGACACAGGTACGTATAGACGCGGACGTCAAAGCCGCGGCTACGGAACTTTTCGATTCACTCGGGCTCGATATGTCTGGAGCCGTCAATCTGTTTCTTCATCAGTGCATCCTCCGCGGCGGATTGCCGTTTGCGGTGGAGATACCGCAGTATTCAAAGAAAACGATAGACGCGATGATAGAGGCGAGACGCATATCCAAAGACCCGAACGTTAAAGGATATACGGATATGGAATCCTTGAAAGCGGCTTTGGAAGAAGAATGACTTACAAGGTTAAATTCACCTCGGCGTATAAAAAAAGCTACAAGCTGATGAAAAAGCGCGGGCTCGATCTTAAGATCCTCGACGACGTGGTCGAAAAGCTGCGTTTCGGCAAAAAGCTTGAAGAAAAATTCCGCGACCACGCGCTGACCGGTATTTACGAGGGTTTCCGTGAATGTCACGTTAAACCGGACTGGCTTCTTATCTATCTTGTGGAAGATAATATTCTGACGCTCACGCTGGTCGACACCGGCTCACACGCCGATCTGTTCAAAAAATAAATATTATATGCGAACAGGCGAGCACGCTCGCCTGTTCGTTATATTTTCGCAACCTCTTCAAACGCTCTCAATATGCCGTACCTTCCGGTCTCGTACGTGAGGCCGCCCTGGAAATAGACCGTGTAGGGCGGGCGTATCGGCGCGTCGGCGGAAAGCTCTATCGAGGCGCCGGATGTGAACGCGCCCGCCGCCATTATGACCTTGTCGTTATATCCCGGCATATCCCACGGCTCGGGCGTTACGTACGAATCGACGGGCGAGCCGGACTGTATGCCGCGGCAGAACGCGCATATCTTTCCGGGGGAGCCGAGATCGACCGCCTGGATAATATCGTGCCTGCTCTCGTTCCAATCGGGTACGGTCTTGTATCCCGCGCTGCCGAACATATACGCGGCAAGCGCGGCGCATTTGAGCGCGGCGGCGACTACCGTCGGGGCAAAGAACAGCCCCTGATACATCGCCCTGTTCTCGTCAAGCGACGCGCCGACCTCCGCGCCTATGCCGGGGCAGGTGTAGCGGTACGTACACAGCTCGACCGCCTTTTGCGTGCCCGCGAGATAGCCGCCCGTGCGGCAAAGTCCGCCGCCCGGATTTTTTATGAGCGAGCCTATCTGCAGGTCCGCGCCGACGGCGACGGGCTCGATACTTTCCGTAAACTCGCCGTAGCAGTTATCTACCACGACGTAGGCGTCCGATATCTTATGCACGAGTGCGGCAAGCTCGCCGATCTCGGCGACGGACAGCGTTCTTCTGTCCGCGTCATAGCCCTTGCTGCGCTGTATGAAGACCATTTTCACGCCGCCGGATTTTATGCGATCTATCACGGCGTCCGTATCTATCCGCCCGTCTTTCATGTTTATCTGCTCGTATCTCACGCCGAAATCGGAAAGGCTTCCGTTGCCTTTCGTACCCGACAGACCTATCACCTCGTCAAGCGTGTCGTACGGCTTGCCGGTGACGGAAAGCATAACGTCGCCGGGGCGGAGAAGACCGAATAACCCTATCGCCAAAGCGTGCGTGCCGCACGTTATCTGCTGTCTTACCAGTGCCGCCTCGCAGCCGAAAACGCGGGCGTATATCTGCTCCAGCGTGTCGCGGCCCTTATCGTCATAGCCGTAGCCCGTGGTACCGTGCAGATGCGCGTCGGAAACGTGAAATTCGGCGAAAGCGGACAGGACTTTTTCGGCGCATACCCGCGCCGTTTTATCAAATCCGGCAAAAATATCAGTGAGCGCGCTCTCCGCCGCCAAAGCGGCGGAGAGCGTTTTTTCGCTAACGTTTATCATAATTCGGCGCCGCAGGCCGCGACGGCGAGCTTGACGCAGGCGTCAACGTCGGTCATGTCAATAACTTCGTTGTTGGAGTGGCAGAAACGCGTAGGAACTGAGATACAGACGGCGCGCGAGCCGCCCGCGACGGTCTGCATGGAGCACGTGTCCGTACCGCCGTACGTTAAGACTTCCATCTGGTACGGTATCTTGTTTTCTTTTGCGAGATCGACAAGATCGAATACGAGCTTCTGATCGCACATCACGGAGCTGTCCTTTACCTTAATAGCCGCACCGTCGCCGAGCTTGACGGTGGGGTTCGTCGCGGCGTTCACGACGTCGCCGGACGGCGTTACGTCGACCGCTATGCCTATGTCGGGGCGCACGTTGAACGATGCGGCGTGTGAGCCGCGGCAGCCGACCTCCTCCTGAACTGAGAATACGAAATAAACGTCGTCCTTGACCTTTTTAAGCTCTTTCGCCGTCTCGAGCAGGACGTAGCAGCCTATCCTGTCGTCGAAGGGTCTGCCGGAATATTTGTTTCCCGCAAGCTTCGTCATGCCGGATACGAGCGCGCACGTCTCACCTATCTTTACCTTGCGCTCCGCGTCGCGTTTCGTCTTTACGCCTAAATCAATGTAGAACTTGTCCGGTCTGTAATCCTTCGGTTCCGTCTTGTCCTCGGGGAACATAATGCCCGACGCTCCGTTTTCGAATACCACGCGGTTGAACGCGGCGGCGACGTAATTTATGCCGCCCACGGGCGTGACGCGAACTATGCCGTTGTCCTGGATGAACGTGACTACGAAGCCTATTTCATCCATGTGCGCGCAGAACATAATCTTCTTTTTGTTCTTCGCCGTGCCGCGCTTTAACGCCACTACGTTTCCGAGCGCGTCCGTCGATACCTCGTCCGTATAGGGCTTTATCAATTCGGCCAGCTTTGCGCCTATTTTGCCCTCGCGAGAGGACACGCCCTGTATTTTCATTATCGTTTTAAGATCGTTTATCATATCAAATTCTCCTTTACTTTACGGGTGTTTCGTTAACGGGGCAGAGCGCCGTTTCTCTTGCGAGGCGGTACATACTGTCGTAATCTTTTTCGTTTATCACGCACGAGGCGGAGTGGATGTATCTCGTCGGGCACGATACCGACACGACCTTTACGCCGCCCGACGCCTTGTGGATGTGTCCCGCGTCGTTTCCGCCGGATACGTACTTTTTAAGCTGGCACGGGATACCGTGCTTTTTGCCTAAATTCATTTCAAAATCGACCATTTCGGGCAAGTACACCGTTCCGTTGTCCATAAACGATACGGTGGGGCCGTCGCCGGTCTTCGCCACGCGCTTCTGCGCGGGAGTGCCGGCTATGTCGCCGATCGCGGTCGATTCGAGCACGAGCGCCATATCGGGTCTTATCCTGTTCGCCGTGATGACGGCGCCGGAGCGGCCGACCTCCTCACGCACGGTGAAGCAGAAATACAGATCGAAATCGGGTTTTATCTTGTTTTCGTAGATGTAGTTTACGATATCGCAGAGCACCGCGCAGCCGAGCCTGTCGTCTATCGCCTTGCCCTTTATCATACCGTCGCCGAATCTTACGAAATCGGAATCGAATACGGCGTAATCGCCCACCTCAACGTACTGCTCGGCGTCTTCCTTTGACGTCGCGCCTATGTCGATATACATTTTGTTTATGGGCGTGGCTCTGCCGCGTTCCTCGGCGGACTGCTGATGTATCGCCTTAGACGCTATAAGACCGCTTATTTTTTCTTTTCCGTAATTGCCGACGAACAGCTTTCTGCCGCATAATACCTTTACGTCAAAGCCGCCGACGGGCTGAAAGTACAGATAACCGTACTTGTCGACTGAGGAGACCATAAAACCTACCTCGTCCATATGCGCGGACAGCATCAGTTTTTTGTCGGTCCTGCCCTTTATCCTGAATATGTGGTCGCCTATGAAGTCCGTTATATGCTCGTCGTACTTGCCCTCAAGCTCGGCGCAGATGATGTCCGCGACCTCGTATTCGCAGCTTGTGGGTCCGAAAGCCTGACAGAGCTTTTCCAAAAGTTCAAGTCCCTTAGGCACTGTGCTCACCTCCAAGTTCTTTTATGAATCCCGCAACGAGCGCGGCGGTGTCCGCCACGTCGTCAAGCGACACGACCTCGCTGTACGTGTGCATATTTTTAAGCGGTACGGATACGAGGAGCGTCGGAACGCCGAGTCTTACGAGCGGTATATCGTTCGCGTTCGTGCCCGTGCTCGTCGCTTCCACGCAGACCGTGTGCTTGTAGTTGTTTTTCTTTGCGAATTCTATCAGACGTTTGGTGAAGCGGACGTCGGTTATAGCGGAGAGGGATATTTCCGGTCCGTCGCCGACGGTCGTTTTGCGCTTCGCGTCCTCGCCGAGCTCCGGCACCCACGCGCAGCACACGTCGGAGACTATCGCGTAATCGGGGTTGAGCTCGTACACCGCCGCGACGACCGCGCGGGATACCTCTTCTTTCGTGGAGAGGAGAAGTATAAGCTCGCCCTCGTAGCCGTCGTTAATAAGCTGCTCTATCGCCGCTATGCCGGCTACGGCGCAGATCTTGTCGTCAAAGCCCTTGCCGCAGAGACGGTTGTTTTTGAGCCTTGTGAGCTTATAGCGGTAGCCGACGGGCGAGCCGATCGGGATAAGCTCCTCGGCTTTTTCTTTTGATAAGCCCGTGTCTATCATGAGCTCTCTTATGGGAGGAAGGACCGATCTGTCCCCCGTCTGTAAATGCGGCGGCGTGGAGACGATAACGCCGTAAAGCGTTTCCTTGCCGTAGATGGTGACGTCCGCCGCCTGCAAGATCCTCGTATCAAGTCCTCCTACGTTCGTCACGTGCAGAAAACCGTCCTCGAGTATCTCGGTGACGACCATGCCGACTTCATCCATGTGCGCGTCAAACATGATGCGCGGATAGCCGGGCTTTTTTGCGCGGCGTATGAACACGTAGCTGCCCGCGGGCTCGCGCCGCATTTCATCAAAGTATTTGTCACGTATGTACTCTAAGGCGTCGAGTTGTCCGTGCTCAAAGCCGGAAATCGAGCAGCCCGATGTAAGACGTGACGCAAGATCAAATAGGTCTGCCATATTTTATATCCTTTCAAATTATTTTTTAAATGAAGACGCTTCGCTAACGAAGACGCTTCGCTAATGAAGGCGCTTCGCTAATGAAGACGCTTGCGCTAATTAAGGTGTCGGCTACGCCGACGAATTGTGCGCTTCGCGCTCTTGGGTGGTCCCACCCCTCAATACCCCCCAAACCCCCTGTCCCCTCCGGAACCCCCACGTGACCATGTCACGCGGGGAACCCTCCGGCCCCTCCCGTCAAATCAAAAATTTGAGGGGGCGCGGTTATAACCCGCCGTAAGGCGGATTTCATCACCGCAGGTGATTTCATCGCGAAGCGATTTCATCCGTTCGCTTAGGCGGACGGATTTCATTTACTGATTATTGTATGTATTTCGAATACTCTGAACAGAGCTGCCGGGAAAACGGTTTTAAATAAGTCTGATCAAAGCTGTTTTCAAAACGCAGCTCGTTGTTTTTTAAATCGTCGCACAAAAAGCCTTTGACCGTAATATATCCTGTCTTGTCCGCGCTGAAAGTGA
>CADBSB010000065.1 GCA_902797235.1 uncultured Ruminococcus sp.
CAGCTAAATTGAAGTCTTACGACTTCAGCTAAATTGAAAACCACAGGTTTTCAGCTAAATTAAATTCGCCTTTAAGCTCGCGTCAGCGAATTTAGCTTGCGACAGCAAATTCAGCTATGCGGAGCATAATTCAGCTCGCCGAAAAGGGGTTCCCCAACGCGAACTGGAGAGCGTTGGGGGTTCACGACCGGGCGAATTTAGCTGCGGTGTACTTCCTTACGAAGTACACCGCTGCGGCAACCTTTTTTGTATCTGCAAGCGGGATGGGAGACCCCTTTCCTACAACTCATTTTTCTGAAAATTTCTCTATTCCTGTCTTCAATCTTTGTAAACCGTCATACAGCAATTCTTTCGGGCACGCCACGTTAAGGCGTAAAAATCCGTCTCCGCTCTCGCCGTAAACGGCGCCGGCAGTCAGGAACAGACCCGTTTCCTTGCGGATGAAAGCGGCGACCTCGCGGCTTTTGCCCACCTTTGAAATGTCGAGCCACATGAGATACGTCGCCTTGCCGGGAACGGCTTTTATCTGCGGAATATTGTTTTTGATATATTCTTCAACTATCTTTCTGTTTTCAAAAACGTAGGCTCTCATTTCGTCAGCCCACTCGTCGCCCTTGTTGTACGCGGCGATCGCGCCGACGGTGGCGAAAGCGTTCGCCTCGCCGACCTCGTCCGTGTTTATTCCGCGCCAGATCTTATGGCGCAGAACGGGATCCTCCGTATATACGGCGGACGTTTTGATACCGGCTAAATTGAACGTTTTTGTCGGCGCTATAAGCATAACGCCGGTTTTTCTGTTCAGCTCGGACGCTGACATAAACGGCGTGTATTTATACCCGGGCTCCGTTATATCGCAGTGTATCTCGTCGGATATTATCGTTACGCGGTGCTTAAAGCAAAGCTCTCCTATCCTGCAAAGCGTTTCCTTGTCCCATATCTTGCCCACGGGATTGTGAGGATTGCAGAGTATCATCAAAGACGTTTGCGGATCGGCAAGCTTTCTTTCAAGATCGTCAAAATCTATCGAGTACCCCTCACCGTCATATATGAGCTTATTTTCAAGAACTCTGCAACCGTTGTTTATGACGCTCGAGAAAAAGCAGTTATAGACCGGCGTCTGCAAAAGGACGTTTTCGTTCGGCGTGGCGAGCTTTCTTACGATGCTCGACAGCGCGGCGACGACGCCCGTGCAGAATATAAGCCCGTCAGCCTTCATCTCAAAGCCGTAACGTCTGCTCCACCATCCGATATACGCTTCGTTCCATTCCTTTTTTATTGTGGAATAGCCGAAAACGCCGTGCTTTGCGCGATCGACCAGAACGTCGAGTATTTCGGGAGCCGTTTTGAAATCCATGTCGGCAACCCACATCGGAAGCTCGTTTTCACCGACCGCCCACTTTACGCTGTCCGTATTCCTTCTGTCTATTATCTCATCAAAATCGTATTTCATATGATCCACTCCGGTTTCTCGGAAATTTTATCGATATTATCGCAGATTATCTCGGTTTTATCAACGTCGATCCTTCCCTTTTCAAGTATCAACTCGCCTATATGCTCCGCCTTTATCCTGCCGGATTTAGGGTTGAAAACGCTGTCGGCAAATCCCGTAATCTCCGCGTCAACGTCGGAATACTCAAACGCGAGCGTCGTATTTATAAGCTTACAGTTTATCATTTTCAGGTTTTCTATGTAGCACATCCCCTGCAAGCTTTCTATCGTGCAATTTATAAGCGTGAGATCCTTTGCGTTCCAGCCGAGATATTCGCCGGATATAAACGAATCGTAAACCGTTACGTTTTCGCTGTTCCAGAACGCGTCCTTCGTTAAAAGGCGCGAATTCTTTATAACAGCGTTTTTGACGCCGTCAAAAGAATAATTCCCGTCAAGCGTCAGTCCGTCTATTTCAAGATTTTTGCTGTTCATGCAGAAATACGGGCCCTTTGCCGCGACGACGTTTTTCAGCTTTACGTCCTCGCAGTGCCAAAGCGTTTCCTCCGCGTTATGGAACGTGACGTTATCGAGCATGAGATTTTTGCATCTTCTGAAATTCTTCGGCGCCTCTATAACGCAATCCTCAATTGAAAGATACCTTGAATACCAGACGCCGGCGCGCGCCATTTCAAACCATATACAGCGTTTTGCTTCCACATTGTCACAATACCACAGCGGATATTTCCACCGGAAAAGACAGTTTTGCAGACTTAAATTGCTGCTCTCCTTTAAGGGCGACTCTCCGTCGTCAAACACGCTGTCAAGAATGACTAAGTCCTTTGACGCGTATAACGCTCGCTCTCCCTTGAATCTGCCTTGTGTGATCGTTTTCATAATATAACTCTTTCTATTTTTTGTTTGCATTTTCATTATACCAATTTAAGAAAGTCTAATCAATAATAAGATGTTAATATTTTGTATGTTCTGATGATCGTAAGTATTTTTGAAGGATATTCTCTACTTCGTTTTCGTCAGGCACATATGATTCATCTACAATATTGCAAAGCCACGCGTAATAGTCCGATATGCCTTCTATAAACGACGTTAATATTTCTTCAATAGTATAGTACTCATCACGTACGGGAAGGCGGAGTGTCGGGATTTTTTCCATATTGTCAAATACCGGATAATTATCAAATTCACACCATTCAAATATATATCCAACACGTTTTCCGTCGTTTTGTTTCAAATAATGCTTATATTCAAAATCCACCCAAAAGGTCACCGGTATATTATAGTTTTTTTTAACCCACACAATAAAATCACGCAATTTTGCACGTGTCTTTTCGGGTACGTTTTTATCAAACCCAATATCAAAACCGGGTTTAATATCTTTTGATATTTTTAAATCTATTGTCTGCGCTTTTTTCCAAACGTCGATTTTATTATTCAACATTTCAATCCTCCATATTATGAAAATAGGATTGTTACCTTTGTAAAGATAACAATCCTAATCTGGCTGCGGCACTAGGATTCGAACCTAGGTGATGACGGAGTCAGAGTCCGTTGCCTTACCGCTTGGCGATGCC
This sequence comes from uncultured Ruminococcus sp., assembly GCA_902797235.1. Classification (GTDB taxonomy): domain Bacteria; phylum Bacillota; class Clostridia; order Oscillospirales; family CAG-272; genus UBA1248. Next base: position 3,021 of record CADBSB010000065.1, read on the forward strand.
GCAATGTTTTGTTGCGGTTGGTATTATATCAAATTTATCTTGATTTGTCAAGAGTTTTTTTCAAAAAAATCAGAATTTATTTTAATCTTTACAATACCGTACATTTCACTTACTCCCTTGTTGAATTATTCATAAATAAGTGATATTATGTAATTATTATGATACTTTTGAAGGGATAATGGTATGAAAGCTGAAAGTCAGGCTAAAAGAAACGACAGGATACTGATGAACATATACAGTACGTCGATCGGTATATCCCTGATCTCGCTTACCGTCGCGGTCGTCATGGAAATATTCATGTTGACGTACACGTTTGTAAATCAGGAATTTTTCGGTCCGTATCTGGCGAGATACCGCACCTTTTATATAACGCTGCTGACGGTGGCGATACTTGCTATCTTTTTGAACTTATACGTAAAAAAGGATATACAGAACAGATTTAAGATCCTAAAAATCGCAAGTCCCGTTTACGCCGTTTTCCTTTTCATATGGGCGCTTACCGTCACCTATTCCGATTATTCGGTCACGGGTGTCGTCGATCATACGGTGTTTATGACGTTTTCGCTTATCGTTCCTTTAAGCGTTTTCATCTTTCCCTACTTATACGCCGTCATCGTCACGGCGGCAAACGCCGTAATGATCATTCTTACCGTATTAGCTGGCGGAACCGGTCAGATCATAAACTGCGTTATATTTTTTATCTTTCAGGTAGTGCTCGGCTTCAGTTTTCTGCACCTTAAAGTCAAGCTTGCGGAACGCATCGTAAACGAGCAGGATAACGCGGGACTTGACGCTATGACGGGATTTTTAAACCGCCGCAGCTATGAGGAAGATCTGAAAAAAAATACGCAGTAATTCACCGATCCCGAAAGAGCTTACGTATATCGTGATCGATATAAACAGTCTTAAAGAAACAAACGACAAACACGGTCATGACGCGGGAGACAATCTTATAATCAGTACTGCGAACTGCATTGAAAAGTGTTTTTCAGACAAGGGAAAAATGTACCGTATCGGCGGCGACGAATACGTCGTGATATTACACTCAAATAAAGAAGAAACGGACAAGCTCCTGTCCGATTTTGAGGAAAGCATGAAAAACTGGTCGGATAAGAACGGTATGCCGATGAGCGCTTCTTACGGCTGCGCCTGCGCCGCGGATTTCCCCGGTGAAAGCATAAACGCAATAGCAAAAGCGGCGGATGAAAAAATGTACGCGGCAAAAGAACAGTATTATATTACGAGCGGCCGTGACAGGCGCAGATATTCGTCTAATCCGCGCGATTGATTTGTTTGACTATAAAAAAGACCTCGCTGTTCACGCGAGGCTTTTTATTATTCAATCTTCTTTTTTGTCAAAATCGAGCGTCAGCTCGTAGTCGCCGAGGTGCTTCATTTTGAAGCCGTTTTTCTTATATTCCTCGTAATCAAAGGCTTCAAGCTCGTCTATCGCAAGCTTATGGAACTCATAGAAATTATGCCACCATTCCCAGCCGGAGCCTAAGGAATTCGACAGGTACGAATCGGCAATATCGCAGGCGGTCTGCGGCGCTACGTAGAACGCGCCCATTGCGAGGACGTTTACGCCGTTGCCGGTTATGGCTCTTGTGGCGGCGGGCAGACTTTCGACGACTCCCGCGTGTACGTGCGGACATTTGCTCGCGGCTATATGTATGCCCATGCCGGTACCGCAGAACAAAAGCGCGCGCTCAAAATTGCCCTCCGAGATCTGCGCTCCGACGCGCAGGCCCACGCGGTGGAACATATTTTCCGTATCGTTCGGGTCGCTGTCCTTTGTAACTCCCAGATCCGTTATCTTCCAGCCCTTTTTAGTCAGATGTTCGACAACGACTTCTTTTAACGGGAAGCCCGCGAAATCCGCGCCTACAACGAGATACTTGTCCTTAATCGTTTTCATTTTTTTACCTCCGTTATTTAATTTATTTTTCCGTTATTTTACCAAAGTCATTTTTGCAAAGTATTCGGGTCTGTGAAAATCGGGCTTTTCGGTGCCTATCGGCGAATATGAGCCGTAATGAACGACTTTGCAATCGTCGCCGCATTTATAGAAATTGCCGTATATAACGCTGTTTTCTTTGAAATATGAGCTGCCGTATACGGCTTTTATCAGATCAAGTCCTATGAATATTTCGGCGGACCATTTGTTTTTGTCTTTTTTGACCTTTACGTCCGGAAAACGTCCGGCTATTTTATTAAGAGGCGTTCTCTGTCCCCTGCCCTCTCCGTAGGCGGACAGTATCGCACCGTTTGAATTGACCTCGCAGTTTATGTATCCGCCCTTTTTGTACCGGGCGAAGAATTCAAGGCAGCTGTCCTTATAAACGGGGTCCATATCGTTTTTATAGATCGCCCTCGGGTCTTCTTCATACACCGTAAGCTTGCAGACAAAGCCTTTTTTCGGTATGAAAGCGAGCTGCGCGTATGCTTTCGGTCTGTAATCGCCGCCCCAGACGTACTGTGAAATATCCGCTTTTTCTATATTTCGAAAATCCGGTCTATCCGTTATCTTTATTTTATATTCCTTCATTTTTCCGACCTCTCGAATTCTATTTTACCGGACAGACGCGGCGAAACTACCGCGACGTAAGTGTTGCCGGACGAGATTTGAAGCGGCGTTAGACCGTCCGCCTCGTATAGCTTTATCGGATTTTCTCCGTCCGTCCTCTGCCACGTTATCATTATACTGCTGCCGCCGTAAATATAGTAACCGCTTCCCTTTCCGGTGTTCACTATATTCATTTCGCCCGTCGTCATGTTCGCGGTATTGTAATCGGCGATTATTATTATGAGGTTTGTAAACGACAGCTGTTTTCCGTTCAAGGCGTCCGTGTGTATTTCGCCGTACTGGCTTCTCGAATACTTGTTTGTCAGCGTTGAGTATTTATATTCGACGGTCATGTTGGTTGAGAACGGGATCGACAGAAACGTACAGTAAGTTCCGCCAGTCATGCTTCTGTTCTGCAAATAGTCAACTGTTGTGTAAGGCTTTACCTGCCTATCCGTTTTAAGCGATATACCGTACTGCGACGCGCGCGATTTGAGACCGTTTGCGTCGGTCAGTATGCTGTTTTCCGTTCCTCTTGACGAAATGAGAGCCTGATCGCGGTAAAAACCCGGCGTCATATCGCCGACTATTGCGTCAAGCGCCGTTATGCCGCGCGATATCTGCGTTTTGTTGCCGTTGCTCGTCGTGCCCGCCTGAACGAACACAGCGTTGTGATTTGCCGCGAAATCGTAGAAATAAGAGCGCGAATCTATGACCGGACCGACCTTGTTCACCTGAGATACGTCTGAGTAAACCGCAAGAAATCTCGTAAGACCTCCTTCAACGGACGCCTCGTATAAAACGGACGCCCCTGAAAGACCGAACTGAGGCGACGCTGTCCTGTCGTTCTTAACGACTACGGCAACGGGACGGGCTGTACTTATATCCGTTTCCGTCGGATCGCCGGTTATCGGATCGACGAATTCCGCATGCGGTATTACGGTATCCTCCTCTATCGTTACAAGCCCCGCGTCAGTCTCCGTTTCTGTCTCCGTTTCCGTTACGGGATCAAACGGGTTGTAAATATATTTCTTTATCTCGTCGCATGACGACATGATGAAGACCACGCAAAGCACAAGTGAAATAAGAATTATCAGCTTTTTCATTTTAACGTCCTTTCGTTTTTATGTAAAGTCTGTTTCCGTTATTTTGGATGACAAATCTGTTGAATAAATGAATTTATATATATGTGTCACGTCGTTTGATACGTAATATTTAAGCGGTGTGTATGAAGCCTTGCCCTGCTTGCCCACGATAACGAGCTTGACCTTCATTTTCTTCGGGTCGATGCTTTTTATAAACACAGCCACATCGTCGCCGGGTTCTACGTCGTCACGGTATTCTGACAGGCCGGAAAGATTCGGCGTAAGCTCTATGAATACTCCGTAAGGCTCAACGCCACGCACCGTTCCGCGTACCGTCTGACCGGGTGTGAAATTTGCCGCGTTTTCCTCCCACGTTCCGAGAAGCTCGCGGAGCGTCAGGAATATCCGGAACGGCTCGTCGTCGGCGCGGCTTACAATACATCTTATATCGTCTCCGCATCTCAGTCTGTCCGACGAATGGCTTATGCGCGATACGGAGATCCTGTCTATCGGCAGCAAAGCGGGAACGCCGCATCCCACGTCACAGAACGCCCCGAATTTTTCCGTATGGGTCACGCGGCAATCAATCACGTCGCCGGGCAACAGATACGACAGATAATTGTCTATACATTCCCTCTGCGCCTCGGAGCGTGATAAAAGCGCTCTTTTTTCGCCGTGCTCGGAATAAAAGTCTTCTATCTTAAAGCAAACGGGCTTGCCTACGCGCGATATCACGGCTATGTCCTTTATGCTTTCGCCGTCGTTTACGTAGACCGCCTTGTCGCGCGGGATAACTCCGGTTAAACCGCACAGATCGACTTTCAGATCAAGCGTCCTGTCGCACGATACGGCTACGCCTTCAAGCGTTTTGCCTATCTGCTGCGCGAGCCTCAGTCCCGATTCGCTTTTTATATATTCCGTATTTTCCGCCGTACCGTATAAGTGTCCCTCCGGCTTATATCTGTTCTGCATATACGTCTCCTCCGTTTTAAACTGTTAAATACTATTACGGACGGGTGCCGAATATGCTCTTTTACGTACATTATACACTATTTTTTAAGTTTTGTACAGTACGAATAAAAAATTTTTTGTAAAAGACTTTATTTTTTTCAAAATATATGTTATAATGGGGCAAAATGAAAGAATTTTTGCTTTTTTGATCTTTGGAGGGCTTTTTGCTTGACAATAATATCGGAAAATGAAAAGGATACCGAAAACGCGGGCGCGCGCCTGGCGGAAAATTTAAAGCCCGGCGACTTTGTGGCGCTTTACGGCGACTTAGGCGTAGGCAAGACCGCGTTTACAAGAGGCGCCGTGTCCGTTTTGTGCAAGGACGCTCAGGTTTGCAGTCCGACGTACGCGATAGTAAACAAGTATGACGGTGACGTTACAGTTTACCATTTCGACTTATACAGGATAACGGACGACGACGATCTTTACAGCACGGGCTATTACGACATAACAGAGGAGCCGGCGGTGTTCTTCTGCGAATGGTGCGAAAAATGCCCGGAGGCGATACCGGATAACGCGATAAAGGTTTATATTTGCCGCGACGGTGATAAAAGGAGGATAGAAATTGCTGATACTTGCGCTTGATACTTCATCCGTCGCATCCTCCTGCGCTCTCGTTGAAGACAACAAAACGATAGCCGAGAGCTTCTTAAACGAAAAGATAACGCACAGCGCGACGATAATGCCGATGATAGAGGATATGTTCAGCTGCTGCGGCAGGGATATAAAAGACGTTAAGATCTTCACCGCCACGTCCGGCCCCGGATCGTTTACCGGCGTGCGTATAGGAGCGTCCGTGCTTCTCGGTCTCGCTTTCGGCAAAAACGCGGCGTGTATAGGGGTGTCGTCTCTTGAAGTGACCGCGGCTCCGTTTGATAACGAGGTATTTAAAGACAAGATAATTTGTCCTTTGATGGACGCGCGGCGCGGTCAGTTTTACAACGCCCTGTTCAAAAACGGGCAAAGGCTGACACAGGACCGGGCGATATCCGCGGAAGACTTATCAAAGGAGCTTGAAGAGTACGGTCTGCCCGTTATAATCTGCGGCGACGGCGCTATACTGTTTTCAAGCCTTGTTCCCGATAACAAGTATATCAAAACCCCGGAAAGGCTTACGTACCCGTCGGCGGCAGAGGCGGCGCGGCTCTCGTATAGGATATACGAAAACACAAGTGATAGATCCGTATTTGACGATCTTGATTTCAAACCCGTTTATTTAAGACCGTCACAGGCGGAAAGAAATAAAAAATCAAATTAAAATCAATTTAAGGAGAATATAAAAATGGAAAAGAAAGTACTTGCAATAGGCTGCGATCACGGCGGATACGAGCTCAAGGAGACGATTAAGGGCTATTTGACGTCGAACAACATCGAATTTATCGATTTCGGCTGCGACGGTCAGTCCGTCAACTATCCCGACTACGCGGACAAGGTCTGCCGCGCCATTCAGAGCGGTCAGTGTTACAGAGGCATACTCGTATGCGGCACCGGCATAGGCATGAGCATGGCGGCTAACAAGCACAGCGGGATCCGCGCCGCTTGCTGCTCCGACACGTTCTCCGCGAGGATGACGCGCGCACATAACGACGCGAACGTTTTATGCCTCGGCGGCAGGGTCGTCGGCTTCGGTCTCGCCATTGATATGGTGGAGCTGTTCTTAAAAACCGAATTTGAGGGTGGAAGGCATCAGGTAAGAGTCGATATGCTTACCGCTCTTGAAAATAAATAATAGGAGAAAAAAATATGTTTACGAAAAAACCTCCGCTCGGCTGGAACTCCTGGAACACGTTCGGCAACGACATAAGCGAGGAGCTTTTGATGCAGACCGCCGACGCCATGGTCAAAAAAGGCTTAAAAGACGCCGGTTATGAGTACGTCGTGATAGACGACTGCTGGTCGCTCCGTGAACGCGATGAAAAAGGCGACATAGTGACCGACCCCGTAAAATTCCCGCACGGGATGAAGTACTTAGCCGATTACATCCATTCCAAGGGTCTTAAATTCGGTATGTATTCGTGCGCAGGCGTAAAGACGTGCGCCGGTTATCCGTCAAGCTATCATAACGAGTTCCGTGACGCAAAATTATTCGCGTCTTTCGACGTTGACTTTTTGAAGTACGATTTCTGTAACGTCCCGCAGGGATCAAACGGTCCGCTCCTTTACCATACCATGGGCATGGCGCTTAAAGAATCGGGACGCGACATACTTTTCTCCGCCTGCAACTGGGGCTCCGATCACGTTGAAACGTGGATCCGCTCATGCGGCGCCGGTATGTACCGCTCTACGGGCGATATAAACGACAACTTTGCCTCCGTACGCGATATCGCTTTATCGCAGGTCGACAAGCTCGCTTATTCCGGCGTCGGCTGCTATAACGATATAGATATGCTCATAGTAGGTATGTATAACAGAGGCAACGTCAAAAACGGCGGCTGTACGGACGTCGATTATAAAACGCATTTCTCCGTATGGTGCGTTTTCGGCTCGCCTTTGATGATAGGCTGCGACGTTAGAAACGTAAACGACGTATCGCTTGAACTGATGAAAAACAAAGACCTGCTCCGCATAAATCAGGACGAGGAATGCAGGACTGCTTTCGTCTGCGGCGATAACGGCAACAAAGGTCTTTGCTTCTTCCGTCATCTGTCAGATAACGAATACGCGCTTATGTTCGTGAATTTCGCGGACGAGGAAGCCGAGATCAAGCTCGATCTTACAAATATCGGTCTCTGGGACGGCTGCGGACACGGACTTTGTTGCAGAGACGTATTTACAAACGAAAAGATAGTTATAGAACGCACGAAGACCGAAAAACTCGCCGCGCACGACAGTAAGGTATTTCTTTGCAAGACCGTCAGTATATAAGATGCTTTAAATGCGGCTCGGCCTTGACGGACGACGAAAAGGCGCTTTTCCGCAAAATGATAAACAGAGGCGCACAAGAATACTGTTGTATCCGCTGCCTTGCCGAACATTTTTCCGTTACCACGGACAGCTTATACGACAAGATAAAACAGTTCAAAAAAGACGGCTGCGTTTTGTTTGAGCAGTATAAAAAGCCCCGTTACCTCGGCGTGGATTACGGCGACGTAAGGACGGGTCTTGCGGTATCGGACGAGACGAATATCATAGCGAACGGTATAGGCTGTATAAAGGAAGAATGGGCGCCGAAGCTTGCGGAAAAGATCAAAGAGTACGTTATAGAATATAAGATCACCGACATAGTTTTAGGCGACCCCGTCAATATGAACGGATCACGCGGTCCCCGCTCCGAAAAAGCGCACGCGCTGTCCGACACGCTGAAAACAGTATGCGGTGTGAACGTGATACTCTACGACGAGCGTCTTACCACCGTTTCCGCGCATATGTACCTGTCGGAAAACAACGTGCGCGGCAAAAAACGCAAGGACACCGTTGATAAGCTCGCGGCTGAAATAATCTTACAAGCGTATCTTGATTCCAGATAACTTTCGGTGCAGCCGAAATCATAACTTTACAAAGAAAGCGTTGAACTTACCGCTTATACAGGTTTGTCCAACGCTTTGTTTTTATTTTTTCTTCTTTTTCAGTATTACCGCCGTAACTACGCCCGCGACTGCTATGACAGCGGCGGATACGGCGATTATAACGCCTATATTCGGCTTTGCTTTTTCTTCCTTCTTCTCCGCCGCCGTCGTTGCCTCATCGGTTACGGTTTTTGTCACTATTCCGGTCTCTGTTTCCGTTTCGGTCTCCGTTTCTTCCGGTTCTTCACCCCACGCGGCGCCAGTCTTTTGTTTGCCGTCAGCTTTGAGCTTCAAATTGAGCTCGGACAAGACTGCCAGCTTTTCACCCGCTACACCCTCGTTCGTATAATCCTGGAACTGCCACAAAGACGCCATCTGTATTCCCGAGGCGGCTATAGCGTCCGCAACGTATCTGAATTTCTCTATAACGTCGGGCGCCGTCTCCATTTCAAGCATATCGCCGAATTCGCCGAAATAGCAGGCTTTTCCCATGCTCTTCGCCGTCTCGTAATACGCCCTGAAATACTCCTCGCTCGAAATGGTTTTTCCGAACATACTGAACTCTAAAACGTACTTGTTGCTCCCGTCGGCGGAGCCGCTTTGCAAATGGAAGGACACCGTGTCTATCGGGTCGGGCGTAAAATACGCGTTCATCTCGTCAAACTGCTTTCTCGTATTCCCGTTCCAGCGCATCTCCCACGTGTGATCCGCAGATTTTTTCTGCGACGATTTGTAGGTCGCGTACGCAAACGTGCGCATCTCACCGTTGCCCGTCGTTATCATCCTGTAATCGTCGTACTGCCTGATAACTTTCGCAATTTCTGTGTAAAACGTGCGTAATTCTTCCGAGGTGAAATAATCGTAGCCGTTTATGTTTTCAAGCGGCATACCGGATATGCCCTCCGGCCAAAGCCAGATTTTGAATTCCTTATCGCACAGATCCGCGTCGAGATTATATTCGTTTCCTATCTCCCAGCCCCATACAGCCGGATGATCCTTGTATCTTTCAACTATCGCTTTCGTGTAGTTCTTCGCATATTCAAGCGTTTTGCTGCCTAAAACGCCTATATCGGAGCGCTTTTCACCTACATGAGCCGGAACCACGGCGTCCCACCACATGAGTGAGCCTATGACGCCTAATTTGTTTTCAGCACATTCATCAAGCACCTTGTCTAAGTACGAGAAAACTCTGTCCGGGTCTTTATCAAACAGCTCGTAATATGAAGGATAATACGAGCAAAGCGGTATCCTTATAAACGGTATGTTGTAGGATGCAAGACCTGCCAGACCCGCTTCATATTCCTTTGTCGACTGGCTTTCCGATTCGACGTAACGCGCAAACGCGCCGAAATAGTTTACGCCGTAGCCGTAAAACGGCTCTCCCTCAAGCGTTATAGTCCCGGCCTCCTCAACGTGAAGACCGTACTTTTTCTCATCCATTTTATTTCCCTCCGACGCGGTCGCGGTCAAAGATAATATAAGCGCTAACAGACAAATAATTGAAATAACTTTTTTCATTATAACTCCTTATGGTATCAAAAGGTCGTAACCCGGGTTTATATTGTTTATTTCCACGCTGTCAAAATCACCTGCGTACTCTCCGTCAAGCGTGAACGGCGTTTTTTCGGTGAGTTCTATTTTTACGGTGCTTGACTGCGCGAAAATAACGTTTTCGTGGTCGAAATTAAGATCTATGCAAGCGTGTATCGTATCGGGCAGATCCTCGGGATTTTCAACGCTTCTTATGAGCAAAACTTCAAATCTGCCGTCTGATAGACTGACGAGATCGCGCGGGAGGTTTATGACGCCGCCGAGCGAGAGCGTATTGGATATCGCGCCGAATATGAAATCATCCTCGTACACCGCGTCATCCGTCGTGATTCTTGCGTGGTACGGGCGTATCTCAAACGCGCTCTGTATCCCGTCAAACAGGTATGCGCCGCGGCCGAAAACGTTTTTCATATCCTGCGGCGTTGAATACGACGATCTCGTAAACGCGCCGAAGGATGAAACGTAAATGAATTTGTCGCCGTTGAAATCGCCGCAGTCGACCGTCTGTATCTTGCCCTTTGACATCGTTTGAATAGCAAGCTCGGGCATTTTTTGCAGTCTTACGCTTTTAGCAAAATCGTTTGTCGTTCCGGCGGGTATGTAGCCGATACAGGATCTGCGCTTTGTCTTCATATAGCCGTTTACGACCTCGTGAAGCGTTCCGTCGCCGCCCATGCACGCGACGATATCGAATCCGTCACCGTATTTTTCCGTAAGCTCCGCGGCGTGACCGGCGTGCCCCGTCATATGAAGCTCCGGATCGAAGCCGTACTTTTGAAACGTTTTGACTATGTTTTCAGCCTTTACGTTCGATACGGTCCGCCCGGCCTTCGGGTTTATTATAAGCAATACTCTTTTTTTATTTGTCTTCACTATCATATCCTCCGAGGATATAGGTTTAACGCTCTGAATATGCTTTGACTATCGATCTGAATACGTTTAAATCAAGCTCCTGTTCGCAGTACGCTTTTGCGGAGCCGGCGGAAACGGCGCAGATATACGGGTCGATCCCGTTTATTTCACCGTACAGATAACCGGCTATCATACTGTCGCCCGCGCCCGTGGTGTTCTTTACGGTATAGCCCGCGTCTTTTACGGGGATGAAGCCGCTTTTTCCCTTGTCCGCGTAATACGCGCCTTTGCCTCCGCACGATACGATAACGACGGATACGCCGTATGACAGTACTTTTTTCATATTCTCGTAAACGCCGCCATCGACGCCGAAAAGCTCGTGCAGCTCGTTTATATTCGGTTTTATCATATACGGCTTGTATTTAAGGGCTTCACACAGCGCCGAGCTTGACGTGTCGACTATAAGCCTCGCGTCGCTGTTTGACGCTGATTTGAATATCATATTCACCGTGTCCGCATCGTACGGCATTGAGCCGGATATGACCGCGGTATCGTCCTTTGTCATACGCGACATATACGATATGATATTATTCAGCGCTTTTTTATCGGGCGGCGTTCCTTTTGAATTTATCTCTGTAACGCTGCCGTTATTCACTATCTTCGTGTTTATTCGCGTGTCCGCGTCTGTTATAATAAAATCGCAGTTGATCCCTTTTTCTTTTAACTGCCTTAAAATCTCGTCGCCCGTAAAGCCGCCGCAGACGCCGGAGCAAACCGTACCAATACCCAAAGCTTTGCACGCAAGGCTTACGTTTATGCCCTTGCCGCCGCAGACGCATACCTCTTTATATGCTCTGTTGGTGCCGTTTTGTTCTATATCCCGGTCAACGTATATATAATGATCGATACTCGGATTGAGCGTATACGTATATATCATAAAATTACTCTCCTTAAACGTAGGGTAACGAGAATTATCCGAACCACGTTTTCGGACGGCATCTCGCCGCTCCTGCTTCGTTAAACCCCTTGCTGTTACGTATAG
>CADBSB010000066.1 GCA_902797235.1 uncultured Ruminococcus sp.
GCTTTATTTGTATTATAATATATAAAAACATCAAAGGAGATTGAAAATGAAATTATTTATATCGGCTGATATTGAGGGAACCGCGGGTATAACCTGCTGGGATGAAACGGAGTACGGCCATCCGCGCTACGGTTATTTTTCCGAACAGATGACGCGCGAGGTATCAGCCGTCTGCGGCGCCGCGTCCGATCTCGGTTACGATATTCTCGTAAAGGACGCGCACGACAGCGCGAGGAACATTCTGCCCGACAAGCTGCATCCGTCGGCAACTCTTTTGCGCGGCTGGGCGCGCGATATAAACTGCATGATGAGCGGCATCGACACGGACGAGTTTGACGCCGTGGCTTTCACGGGCTACCATTCCGCCGCTATGAGCGAGGGCAATTCCCTCTCCCACACGATGACGACTTCGGCGCACTGCGTCAAGCTCAACGGCAAATACGCGTCTGAATTCGTTATCAACGCCTACACCGCCGCGATGTACGGCGTGCCGGTAGTGTTCTTATCCGGCGACGAAGCTCTTTGCGAGGCGGCGAAGGAGCTTGTACCCGGCATAACGACGTACGCGACGAAAAAGGGCTTCGGCTCCGCGTGCATATCAAAGCATCCCGACACGGTCTGCAAGGAGCTGTACCGCGCGGCGCGCGACGCGTTTTCCGGCGATTACAAAAAGAACTGCGCGCTGAAATTACCGGAGCATTTCGCGCTTGAAATAACGTACCGCGATATAAACGACTGCACGCGCTGCGCCTGCTATCCCGGCGCCGTAAGACTTGACGGCAAGACGCTTTTATTCGAATCCGATTCATATAAAGAGATTTTAAGAGCCATACATTTTATACTGTGAGGTAGTTTATGCTGCGATTTGCAAGAAACAGCGCATACAGTGTGTTCAAGAACACGCGTGAGAAGATGAGCGATACGGTAAGGCTCGATCTGCATTCCGCCAAAAACGCGTTCGCCGCGGGGCAGCTGGTGCTTCGCGAGCACGCGGATTTTGAGATAACGGGCGTATCGTTTACGAATTTCTCCGCCCCGTACGTGCTGTGTGAGGACGACGTAAGATATTATTATCAGGGCTTTATCAAGTATAACGACGGCGAATACCCCGATATTCTGTCAGATGCGGAAACGGTAAAGGTAGGCGCGGAATGCTCGCAGAGCGTGTGGGTGGTCGCGGACGTGAAGGCGGAGGCTTTATCCGGTCTCTGCACGTTTGACGCGGTGGTTAATACTACTGTCGGCGATTTCACTTTTCCCTGCTCCGTCAGAGTTTATAACGTGACTGTGCCGGACGCGGACAAAGCCGAGTTTTACCTTGAATATTTCCTCGATCCGTTCACGGGAATGGCGGGAAAGCGCTGGGGCGAGGACAGGATGAGGTTTTTACGCTCCTACGCGGAATCGCTTAAAATGATACGCAATAACAGCATTGATATTATCGCCGTCCCGCTTTTGCTCGACGGCAAAAGCAAACGCGTGTCCGATACGGAATGGAGCCTTGATTTTACGTACTTTGAAAAATACGTGGATTTTATGCTTGAAAACGTGCCGGCGAAACGCTTTGCGATACGCTCCATGATAGCGAGCGTGAACGGCGACGTTATGCCGATGATAGATTACGACGGCAAGACGGCAGACGTGAAATATAAAACGGACGACGCGGAAAAATGGCTGTACGCTTACTTTAACGGCATATACAAGTTCTTTGAACGTAAGGGACTGCTGCATATGCTTCAATTCAGGCTCCAGGATGAGCCGCATTATACGGACTGCTGGATATGGGCGCGCGAAATCTGCGCGAAGGCCGCGCCGGGTATAAAGTGCGGCGAGCCGCTTGACGAGCATCCGTCGGGCCTGGGATTGCAGGGCTATATAGACACGTACATCCCGCGCATAAACGTGTACGAGCCGGGTGCGGACTACTACGACAGAATGAGGGCGGAGGGCAAGGAATTGTGGGTATATTCCTGCTGCTTCCCCGAGGAGGCGTGGTGGCTGAACAAATTCATAGACCATCCGCACAACCAAAGCCGTCTTATGTCGTGGGCTTGTTACAAACGGAAAATTCAGGGATTTTTACACTGGGGCTATAACTACTGGTCCGAAACGAGCCTCTACGGCACGGCGCCGGGCGCGCGCTTCAAGGGCGACGGATTCATCGTTTATCCCGATAAAGAAAATCTGCGCGTGATACCGTCAAACAGACTGCTTGCAACGGCGGAGGGCATAATCGAGTACGAGCTGTTGAAAACAGTTGAAAAAGCCGATCCCGCGGAGGCTGAAGCGATCTGCGCCAGGCTCGCGCGGTCGTTTACCGACTTTACCGACGATCCGGATAAGATAGAGTACGCGCATATAAGACTTTTGCAGGCGGCGGAGGAAGTATCGTCAAGATGAAAAAAGCGCTCAAATACATAATTATCTCAGCCGCGGTGCTCGCCTTGCAGGCGGTTTTGATACGGCTCGGTTACGTTGGCTTCGGCTTCGGCGTTGCTGTCGCCGCGGCGTACTCGCTTACGCTTAATTTAAACAAGAATACGCTTGTGTCGGCGATCTTCACCGCGCTTGCGCTTATCATCGACTGCGTTACGATGCCGTTTCAGCATATCGGCGTTTACGGCTTTATACTCTTCTCCGTCGCGCTGTCGTTTGTCCTCACCTGGCTTACGACCAAGCACGAATACGGACTGTTATTGTCCGACGCGCTCGGAGTTCTGTCCGGTTACGTGCCCGCGTACTTACTTATAAAATACGTCGGACAGTATTTCATTTCGCCGCAGGATGATTATTTGTACTTAACGGAATTATCTCATTATCCGTTAATGATCGGCTGCGTTGCGGGCGGCGTTATCGCTTTCCTTGCCGTTCCCGCCGTGAGAGTGCTTGCGCGCTATAAAGAGGAGAAAGCGGCAGAATTAACAAAATAGCACTATATATTTTTAAAAATAAGTGTTATACTGATTTTTACTAAATTTATAACAGAGGTCATTTGTAAATGGCATATAACGAAAAATACGTTCAGGCGCTGCCGGGCACGCTTATACCGTGCATACCCGTAAGAGGCTCGGTGGCTTTTCCCGGTATAACCGTGAATCTTGAGCTCAGCCGCGACATATGCAAAAACGCGTTTGAGCTTGCAAACGACGCGGACGGTCTCGTTTTCCTCGTGTACCAGTCCGATCTGTCGGGTGACAAGCCGACGGAGCAGGATCTGTTCCACATCGGCACCGTCGCTAAAATAAAACAGTCCGTAAAAGGCGCGGACGGTACGGTAAGAGCTTTGTTTGAGGGCAGCTACCGCGCCGTTGCGGGTCCTTTCGTGTTTGCGCGCAGAATGGTGAGGGCTCAGCTCATAGCCCGCGAGACGATACCGGACGGGGCGGTTTCCAAAAACGAGGAGGCCCTGCGCCGCGCTCTTTGCGACGCCGCGGAGGAAACGTCGCAGTACAATTCAAAGCTTTCGCGCCAGCTGGTCCTCGTAATGAACGCGATGACGTCCTTGCCGCAGCTCTGCGACTTTATAGCCGCCAATATTCTGGCAAAGGCAAAGGATAAACAGCTCGTTTTATCCGAATTCGATCCCGTATCACGCGCAAAACTGTTGCTCAGTCTGCTCGATACGGAAAAAGAAATATTGCAGACAGAGGTAAGGATAAGAGAAAAAGTAAAGGAAGCGATGGACAAAAACCAGCGCGATTACTACCTGCGCGAGCAGATAAAGGCGATAGAAGATGAGCTTGACGAGGAGGACGAGGAGATAGCCGAATATCTCGACATACTTGACAAGTGCAAAATCGAAGGCGAAAACCGCGAAAAGGTAAAAAAGGAGATAAAGAAGCTCTCAAAATCCCCGTACACGTCCGCCGAAAGCTCGGTGCTTCGCAATTACCTCGATACGGTTTTTGAAATACCGTGGGGCGTTTATACGAAAGACAAGGCGGATATAAAAGAGGCGCGCAGGATCCTTGACCGCGATCACAGCGGTATGGAAAACGTAAAGAAAAGGATCCTTGAATTCTTGGCTGTAAAACAGTTGAATCCGGGCGCGAAAAGCCCGATACTCTGCTTCGTCGGCCCTCCCGGAGTGGGCAAAACCTCTATCGCTTCATCCGTTGCGGAGGCGACGGGGCGTAAATTCGTCCGCGCGTCGCTCGGCGGCATACGCGACGAGGCGGATATAAGAGGCCACAGAAAAACGTACATAGGCGCGATGCCCGGCAGGATCATAAACGCCATAATCACCGCGGGCTCGATGAATCCGCTTATACTCCTCGACGAGATAGACAAAATGGCGAACGATATGCACGGCGACCCCGCCTCGGCGATGCTCGAGGTGCTCGACGGCGAGCAGAACTCCACGTTCCGCGACCATTTCATAGAAATGCCGGTAGATCTTTCGCAGTGTATGTTCATCTGCACGGCAAACACGCTTGATACCGTTCCGAAGCCTCTGCTTGACAGAATGGACGTCATAGAGCTTGACACGTACACAAGAAACGAAAAATTCACGATAGCGAAAAAGCACCTGATACCGAAGCAGAGAAAGCGCAACGGCTTGAAGGCGTCTCAGATAGCGATAGACGATAAGGCGCTGTATGAAATAATCGACAGCTACACGCGCGAGGCGGGCGTAAGAAACCTTGAAAGGCTTATCGGCACCGTCATGCGCCGCGCCGCCGTCGATTTAGCGGACGGCAAGGCGAAAAAGGTCACCGTAAAGCGTGAAATGCTTGAATCTTACCTGCCCGGCCACAAATTCCCGCCCGAAAAGATCGACGATATGGACGAGGTCGGCTGCGTGAACGGTCTGGCGTACACCTCCGTCGGCGGCGATCTGTTGAAGGTCGAGGCGGCGATAACGGACGGAACGGGCAAATTAGAGCTGACCGGCTCGCTCGGCGACGTGATGAAAGAATCGGCGAAAGCCGCGATAACGTACATACGCACGGTCGCAGACAGGCTCGACATAAAAGGCGACTTTTACAAGACCAAGGATATACACGTCCACGTTCCCGAGTGCGCGACGCCGAAGGACGGACCGAGCGCCGGCGTAACGATGATGACGGCGGTCGCCTCCGCTCTGTCGGGCACGCCCGTAAGGCGCGACACGGCGATGACCGGTGAGATAACGCTGCGCGGCAGAGTGCTTGCGATAGGCGGCTTGAAGGAAAAGACGATGGCGGCGTACACCGCGGGCGTAAAGCGCGTTTTGATACCGTACGACAATATGTCCGATCTGCGCGATATCGACCCGCTCGTGCGCGATTCGCTTGAATTCATTCCGTGCAAGACCGCGGACGACGTTTTCGGCAACGCGTTTGCAAATAAATAAAATGCTGAATTTACAGAAGACAAAGCTTCTTATATCCGCCGGCAAACCGGAGCAGTTTCCGAAAATAAACGTGCCGCATATCGTTTTTTCCGGGCGCTCGAACGTCGGCAAAAGCTCGCTTATAAATACGCTGTTAAACAGAAAAGCGCTCGCCCGCGTAAGCTCCGCACCGGGCAAGACGGTGACGGTGAACTTTTATCTGATAGATAATGCGCTCATTTTCGCCGATCTGCCGGGCTACGGGTACGCAAAGCGCTCGTACGACAGAAAAGAGGACTTCTCCGCCCTGACGGACGCGTACCTTTCAAAGTGCGATAAGATCGCGCTCGTTTTACAGCTCGTGGATCTGAAGGTCGGGCTTACCGAGTACGACAAAATGATGCTCAAATGGCTTACCGACACGAAAACGCCTTTCTGCGTAGTCGGCACAAAGGCTGACAAGCTGAACAAAACGGAGCTTAACAGGGCGGTGCAGTCGCTCGTTGCCGACAGCTCCGTCGGCGCCGCGCCGGTGATACCGTTTTCATCTTTGAACGGCAGCGGTAAAGACGACGTGTGGCGGCAAATCTATAATATTATATAAGACGAGGATTTCGTATGATAGAAAAAAGAGGGCGCGGCTGGTGCGCGTGGGACGATGAGAACGGGCGGTATTTCGGTGAAGAAGGCGGGATTCAGTCGTATAATCTGTATGAGATCACAAAAGAACAGTATGATACGTTAGACGAGAAAATGACGGAATACGACGCCTATAAGATAATGGATCCGGGGCGGCATTTGTATATGTCCGTCGACGACCGCTGCGGTCCCCCCTACACCATAGTTTTTGACGACGATTACAAAACGCTCTGCCCGTGGGCAGAGGTTTTCGGCAGCGGCAAGGTCTGGTCCGAGGAACTGACGGACGCGGCTGTCGAGATATTCGGCTCCGAGGAAAACAACCGCGAACAGCGCAGAAAAAAGCGCGAGGAACGGAACAAAAGTGAGTAAAACAATGCTTCATGATAATTACGGAATAAACGAAAAAGGTCATCTGACGGTCTGCGGGGCGGACACGGTAGAACTTTCCGAAAAATACGGCACGCCGTTATATATTTTAGACGAGGACTGCGTGCGCGCAAAGTGCCGCGAATATAAGAAAGCGTTTGAAAAGCACTTTCCGTCAGGCTCCCTGCCCTTCTTTGCAAGCAAGGCGTTATCATATGTCGGAATTTACAGGATAATTGCGGACGAGGGGCTCGGAACGGATATTGTATCGCCCGGCGAGCTGTACACGGCGCAAAAGGCAAACTTTCCGATAAATAACACGTGCTTCCACGGCAATAATAAGACTGATGACGATATTGAATACGGGATAAAAGCCGGCGTCGGCTATTTCGTCGTCGACAGCATGGAGGAGTTGAACGCTCTGAATGAAACGGCGAAGCGCCTCGGCAAAGTGCAGAAGATACTTCTCCGCCTCACCCCGGGCATAGACCCGCATACGTTCGCCG
Source organism: uncultured Ruminococcus sp. (assembly GCA_902797235.1). GTDB lineage: Bacteria > Bacillota > Clostridia > Oscillospirales > CAG-272 > UBA1248. The sequence goes on from CADBSB010000066.1 coordinate 6,829, forward strand.
CGGTTAACACGGGCAGGATCGACAGTAAATTCGGCTCGTCCATCGACACCGGCGCGGCGGAGGAGATAACGAAGGCGGCGCTTTTGCTTGACGGCGTAAAGCTCTGCGGTTATCACTGCCACATAGGATCGCAGATCTTTGAGTCCGAGCCGTTCTGCCGCGCGGCAAAGATAATGACCGAGTTTTCGGCGAAAATCAAGCAAAAATACGGCTACGAGGCGGAGGTGATAAACCTCGGCGGCGGCTTCGGCGTAAGATACTACGAGGGGCAAGACGAGCCCGATACAGACGCGTTCATATCCGAAATAGCGGACGTTATAAAGGGCGTATGTGATAAAAACGGCATGAAATTCCCCGTGATTTTCATGGAGCCGGGCAGAAGCATAGTCGGCGCGGCGGGCGTTACTGTATATACCGTGGGCTCCGTCAAGACGATACCGGGCTTCCGCACCTACGTTTCGGTTGACGGCGGTATGCCGGACAACCCGAGATACGCGCTTTATTCAAGCAGATATACAGCGCTGATCGCAAACAAGGCAGACGAGCCGTGCGTTGACGAGTACACCATCGGCGGCCGCTGCTGTGAATCGGGCGATATGATAGGCGAAGGGATGCTGTTACAGAAAGCCGAACGCGGCGACAAGTTAGCGGTGCTCGTTACCGGCGCGTATAACTACTCCATGGCGTCGCATTACAACAGGATCCCGAAGGCTCCGATAGTTACCGTATCAAACGGTTCTGACACTCTCGCGGTAAAGCGCGAAACGTACGAAGACTTAACGAAAAACGAATTATAAACGGTGAGAATATGATTTTTAACTTTCAGTATTTATCCGATCCGCAGTATATTGTACAGCTTCTTCTGAGTTTGCCGATAGTCCTCTTCTCTCTTGCGTTTCACGAGGCGTCGCACGCCTACGTCGCGCACAAGCTGGGAGACGACACGGCAAAAAACCTCGGCAGACTTACGCTAAACCCCTTAAAACACATAGACCCGGTGGGCGCGCTTTCGATGCTGTTTTTCGGCATAGGCTGGGCAAAGCCGGTGCCGATAATGACGCGCAATTTTGAAAAACCGAAGCTCGGTATGATATTATCCGCAGGCGCCGGTCCTTTGTCAAATCTTATCTTATCAATAATAGGCGTGATCATATACGTTCCCGTCGCGTGGTTCATCGGAAGGACCAACGCCGTTACGTCGGCGGTATGCACGTTTTTATATCTGTTCCATTACATGAATCTTGCGCTTGCGATATTCAACCTTTTTCCCGTGCCGCCGCTCGACGGCTCGCGCGTGCTGCTCGGATTTTTGCCGGAAAATCTTTATTTCGGCATAATGAAATACGAAAACTATATAAGGCTCGGCTTTATCGCCGTTATATTCGCACTGAACCGCTTTAATATAAGCATAGTCGGCTGGATCGTCGAGCCTATATCCGACGGTATGATATGGCTTATAACGCGGATCCCGATATTTACGGTATAAAATATGGAACCTACTTATAAAATCGAGATATTCGAAGGCCCTCTCGATCTTCTTCTCTCGCTTATTTATAAAAATAAAGTCGATATTATGGACATACCGATAGCGCTCATATTCGATCAGTATATGGAATATCTCGATCAGATGCGCGAGATGGATATGGACATAGCGGGTGAATTCATCGTAATGGCGTCAGAGCTTATGCTCATAAAAAGCCGTATGCTTTTACCGAGGCCGGAGGGCGACGACCCGGGCGAGGACCCTAGGACAAAGCTTGCGAACGCACTTATCGAGTACAAGCACGCGAAGGAGATAGCCGAGGATCTTGACGAAATGGTAAAGCAGTACGGCGGCAGACTTGCAAAGGACACGGAGGAGATACCGGCGGACGACTCGTTTATCGCCGAGCACAGCGTTTACCTTTTGCAGCGCGCGATGACGCGTATGCTCATAAACCGCGGCAAGGAGGAGCTTTTGAAGCAGGAGGCGCAGATGGTGCGCCCGATGATAAGAAAAAAGATCGTCCCCGTGGGTGCAAAGATCGTCACCGTCCTGCGCCGCGTCATAAAGCGCGAAAAATGTAAATTCGACACGCTGTTTGACGGCGTGACCTCGCGCTCTGAGCTTGTCGCCACTTTTATGGCGGTGCTTGAGCTGCTGAAGGTCAACCGCATAAACGTCGAAGAGGACGAAAACGAGGACGTTTATATTTCACTCAATAAGAATTACGTAAAACAACAGGAGGAAACGGACGAGGTCCCGGATGAATTTGATGGAGATTAAGGAGCTATCCAAAACAATAGAAGCAATACTTTTTGCCGCGGGCTACCCCGTTGAGATAATCAAGCTCATGGAGGTGACCGGCGCGGACAAGGACAGCTTTGAGGACGCTATCGGCGTACTTAATGAAAAGTACGGGGAGGACAGCGGCGTGCGCCTCGTCTTCCTTGACGGTAAATATCAGCTCTGCACGTCCGAAAAACAGCTTGACGTGGTACGCGAGGCACTCGGCATACGCCGCGGCGGAAACTTATCCCGCGCGTCGCTTGAAGTGCTTGCGGTCATAGCGTACAATCAGCCGACGACAAGGTCGTTCATCGAGCAGGTGCGCGGCGTTGACTGCACGTACACCGTCTCTTCCCTGCTTGAAAAGGGACTTATTGAAGTCTGCGGCAAGCTCGATTCGCCCGGCAGACCGTCGCTTTATAAAACCTCGTCCGATTTTTTACGTGTGTTCGGGCTTTCGTCCGTTCACGATCTGCCGCCGTTTGAAGTCTTTGACGAAAACGGGCAGGTAACGCTCAAACCGTTGTGATATGATCGCATTGTATATTATAGGCGGCATACTTCTTTTACTGATAATACTGCTGATCATCCCGGTGGGGATAAGGATAAAGTACGATAAAGAATTTTCGCTTTATATAACGGCGGGATTCATAAAATACAGGGTTATCCCGGGCAGGCAGAAGAAGATCAAGATTTCCGACTACTCCGAAAAGAAGATGAGGCGTAAGGCGGAAAAAGCACGCAGAAAAGAAGAAAAAAAGGCTAAAAAGAAAAAGCCCGAAACAACCGAAAAAAAAGAAAAGAAAGACAGCGTCCTTGTTTCGCGCCTGAAGAATTTTGACACGGCGCCCGATATGATAGAACAGTTATACGATATGCTCCTGATCGTATCGGACAGGTTTGCAAAGCGGCTTACGGTCAAAATCTTCCGGCTCGACGCGATAATAGGCTCGGACAACGCGGCTAAGACCGCTATACTGTTCGGCGGCGCGATGTCCTTGGCGTCATGCCTGTCCGCCTTTTTGGATCAGCATATGAACGTTAAGAAAAGGCGCGGCGCGACCATAAACATAGCGCCGGATTTCCTTGCGGAAAAGCCGGTAGTATACGCCGACGTATCGATGACCGTGCGCCTCGGCGGAATGTTTACGTTTTTATTTGAAATCCGCTCTGTTATAAGAGAGATCATAAACCTAATGCAGGAGGATAAAACAAATGGCTGAAAATAACAACAGCTTCAACGACGCGCTGAAAACGGCGCTCGGCAACTTATCGGAAATAGCGGGAGCCGACACTATAATCGGCGAACCGATGACGACGCAGAACGGCACGATGATAATCCCCGTGTCGAAGGTAGCCGTAGGCTTTGCAACGGGCGGCTCCGACTTTGTCGGCAAGCACTCGAAGGACACTAACGTTGCAAACAGCTTTTCCGGCGCGGGCGGCGGCGGCATAACCGTTTCTCCCGTTGCGTTCCTCGTCATTTCACCCGACGGCGACGCGAAGATACTTAACGTCAACAACCCCATGGATTCAAACGCCGACCTCGGCACGAGCATCGTTTCGCTGCTCAACAAGACGCCGACCATCGTCGACAAGGTAAAATCCATATTCAAGAAGAACAAAAAGGAAGCCGAAAAGGAAGAGCCCGTTGAGGAGCTCGATCTTTCCGACGTAAAGGACGAGGCGCCGATTGAAGACGGACCCGCCGAAGAAGAAGCGGAAGAAGCAAAGCCGGAAGAATAATAAGATCAGCCGCGCATAAAATATACCGATAATATATTATGAGGTGATTTTATGCGTAGAGCCGTTATATCCGCTATCTTAGCCGTCATTTTATGTGTCACCGCGTCGTCGGCGTTCAAGGCGCAGGCTTTATCGCTGTCCGCGGAGACCGCCGTTCTGGTCAACTCTGACGGCGGCGTGCTTTTCGCGCGCGGCGCGGACAAACGGATGCAGCCGGCAAGCATGACGAAGATAATGACCGCGATCCTCGTTATAGAGGAATGCGGTCTTGACGACGCTGTCACGGTAGGTGAAGCGTCCGTCGGGACAGAGGGCTCGTCCGCGTACCTTTCGGCGGGCGAGGTCTTTTCCGTGGAGGAGCTTTTGTACGCCCTGCTTTTGCAGAGCGCGAACGACGCGGCGTGCGCTCTGGCGGAATACTGCGGGGGCATTACCTCCTTCGTTGACAGAATGAACGGCAAGGCGAAAGAACTGGGACTTATAAACACGCACTTTACAAACCCGCACGGTCTGTCCGATAAGGAGCATTACAGCACGGCGTATGACGTCGCCTCCCTGCTCCTCTACTGTATGAAAAATCCGACCTTCCGCAAGATAAGCGGCGCGACGGAATACGTCATAGCGCCGAACGGTCACAGGTACGGCAGGTACTTTACAAATCACAACAAGCTGCTGTTTACGTGCGACGGCGTGTGCGGCGGAAAGACGGGCTATACGGTAACGAGCGGGCGGTGTCTTTGCTCATACTACGAAAAGGACGGCGTAACGCTCTGCGCCGTGACGATGAACGCGCCGCGCGACTGGGACGACCATAAAGCGCTGTATGAGTACGGAAGATCGCTTTACAAAGAGGTCACGCTCGACCCGTCCGGCACGTATATGCTGCACGTAGTCGGCGGCGTGACGGACACGGTTGAATGTACGGTCGACGGAAGCGTTACGGTAACGGTAAGAGCTGACGCGACAGAGATAAAAAAAGCCGTTTATATGCGGAGGTTCGAATACGCGCCCGTATACGCGGGGCAAAGGGTCGGCTGCGTCGTGTTTTTGCAGGACGACAAAATCATTTACACCGCTCCGCTTTACGCGGACAATAAGGCGGAGGCCGAAAAAAGCGGTATCGGGGATTTTTTGAAATGGAAAAAATAAGGATACAGAAATATCTGTCAGACGCCGGAGTTGCGTCAAGGCGCGCCGTTGAAGCGGCGGTCGCCGAGGGCAAGGTCACGGTCAACGGAAGACCGTGCGAGATAGGACAAAAGGTGGGCGACGGTGACGTTATAGTCTACTGCGGGCGGCGCGTGACAAAAAGGAATAATAAAAAAATATATATAATGTTAAACAAGCCGCGCGGCTACGTTACGACGAACGCGGATGAAAGCGGGCGGAAATGCACCGCCGACCTCGTAACCGATCTCGGCGAGCGGGTCTATCCCGTCGGCCGTCTCGACCGCGATTCGGAAGGGCTTCTGATACTCACGAACGACGGCGAGCTTGCAAACAGGCTGATGCACCCGAGCCACGAGATACCGAAGATATATAACGTGCGCGTAAGAGGTCCCGTAACGGCGGAGCAAATGGATATTCTCCGTTCTCCGCTCGATATAGACGGATATAAGATCAAGCCGGTAAACGTTGAGATAATAGGCGAAACGGAGGTAAGCACGCTTCTCCGCTTCCGTCTTTACGAGGGCAGGAACAGGCAGATAAGAAAGATGTGCGAAAAAGCCTCCCTCACCGTCTCCCGCCTGACCCGCGTGGCGATCGGCGACATAGCGATAGGCGACCTCAAGCCCGGCAAATACAAGCATCTGACGCCGGCGCAGGTCGACTACCTGTCAAACAATGCGAAAAAGAAAGATAGTGAATAGCAAAACAGACCGGCGGTCCGGTCTGTTTTCCATTCAGCTTATCTTGTTTTTCAGCCTCATATTATCTGCTATCATGGCGATGAATTCGGAATTCGTGGGCTTGCCGCGGCTGTTCTGTATCGTGTAGCCGAAATAGGAATTGAGCGTGTCGAGGTCGCCTCTGTCCCACGCCACCTCTATCGCGTGGCGTATAGCCCTCTCAACTCTTGACGACGTGGTCTTGTATTTCTTAGCGACGGACGGATAAAGCGCCTTTGTGACGGAATTTATTATATCCCCGTCGGAGATCGCCATAAGTATTGCGGACCTCAAATACTGATAGCCCTTTATATGCGCCGGTACGCCGATCTGATGTATGATATGTGTGACCTGCGTTTCTATATCGTTGTCGCGGTCTATGTGGACGCCGGGCTTTATAAGCCCCTTTTTTTGTTTATACAGCCTTTTCATCCTGTCGGCAAGCACGGAATTGTCAAAAGGCTTGACCATGCAGTAGGCCGCTCCCGCCTCGTCCGCTTCTATCAGTATGTTCTGATTGTTGACGACGGTCGTAACGATATATTCGGGTTGCCTGTCCTTCGGCAGTATATCGTTCACCGCCTTTATGAGCCGTACTCCGTCAATCTTCGGCAGCCACATATCGCAGATTATGAAATCCGGCTGTATCGCCCTCGCTTTGAGCAGCGCCTCGTCGCCGTTATACGCGTCGTCGCATAGAAAGTCGCCGTCTCTTACGAGAAATTCATGCACGGACTTGCAGAACTGCACCGTCGGATCGGCTATCAGAACCTTTATTTTTGTATCCATATTCCCTTTTCCTCCCAATCTGGTAATTTCTGGGAATATAATACCACAAATTATACGATTTTTCAAGATGTTTTACGAAAAAACATTCCCAAAATTTCCCAGTTGTTTTTGTGCAATATGTTGCCTTATTTTATTCTTTCGACACCGCCCGACGTTAAGTCGAAAATCACGACGCCGCTCGACTGCGTGAACAAAACCTCGGCGCCCGCCGCTTTCAGTCTGTCCGCGACTTCAAGATCGGGATGACCGTAATTATTCTGTCCGCAGCTTATGACCGCGTACTTTGCGTTTACCGTTTTTATGAATTTATCGTCCGACGAATACTTTGAGCCGTGATGCGGTACCTTGATTATATCCGATTTTATCTTGTCGCCGTATTTTGACAGTATGACCTTTTCCTCGTCCGCGTCTATATCCGCGCACATGAGGACGGACGATCCTTTGTACGTCAGCTTGTATGCGATACAAATATCGTTGTTCTCCTTGCCGACGCCGTTCGGCGCTAATATATCGATATGAACGCCGTTTATATCGAATTTTTGCCCCGTTTTTGCGATAACGCACCTGTCCTCGCCTATGCGCTTAACTATCTCGTCGTACCTCTCCGTTTTATCGCGCAGGGGCTTCGGCATTAGGACGGTTCCTACCTCAAAGCCGTCGATGATCTTCAGCGCGTCGCCCGAATGGTCGTAGTCGTAATGCGTTATTATGAAATAATCGAGCCGCTTTATGCCGAGCCGTTTCAGATATCCGATCGCCTGCTTTGTCATATCCTCCGGCGCGTCGGTCATTATCGCAACGCCGTCGCAAAAGAAAACGGAACAGTCCGCCTCACCGACATCGAAGAACACGGCCCGCAGCGCGTCGTCCGGGATCCCGTCCAGCAGGCGCGTTTTCGATATGCTCAAACCTATAACGCTTATAACAATGACAAGCGCCGTTATGACGACGGCGCTTATTATTCGTTTTGCTTTTCTCTTATTCATCTTCCGCCGCGGCTTTCGCGGAGGTTATGGCGTACAGCTTTTCTACCGGGAATTTCGCCCTTCTGTCGTACGTGTATAAGCCGTTCTGCTCCTGCTCCACGTCCGTGAGCTGGGTATAGCAGAAGGCGCAGAGCTTGTCGTTCTGCAAAAGCGCGGAGACGAGCCCCTCGTAGCGCTTCAAAAATTCGTCCATATCCGCGGGCGACGCGCCGTAGCCCCAGCCGCCCTTGACGCCGGGAGCCCACCACGTTCCGCCGAACTCTGATACGAAGCAGAGATCGTCCGGGTACGGTCCCGTCCAGTCGCCTATCTGTTCGCCGGTCATAAGTTTATCGTATTTGTCCTTGAATTTCGCGGGATCCTGCTCGTAGTCGTGGCAGTCCACCATATCGCAGAAGCCCTTTACGTGGAACCAGCCGCTCGTGTCTATAACGGGTCTCGTCGGGTCGAGCGCCTTCGTCACGTTGTAAACGTACTTCAAAAGCTCCGGGTCCTGATTCTGCTGCGTCTCGTTGAACGGGCACCAGCCGATAAGCGCGGGATGGTCGAAATCGCGCTCCACCTCTTCAAGCCATTCGGCGACGAAATTCTTCCACGCCGGAGGCTGTGAGATGTCGAGCAGCCAGTTCGCGTGCTCGCCCCAGACCATATAGCCCATTCTGTCCGCGTGGTATAAGAAACGCGGTTCAAATATCTTCTGATGAAGTCTCGCGCCGTTGTAGCCGCAAGCCATCGACATTTCAATATCGTGCTTCAGCGCCTCGTCCGTCGGGGCGGTGTAAATGCCGTCGGGATAAAAGCCCTGGTCGAGTATGAAGCGCCCGAAAACGGACTTGCCGTTTATGTAAAATCTGTGGTCGTGCGCGGATACCTCGCGTATTCCGAAATAGCTCTGCACCGTATCGTCGCCGAGCGTCAGCGTCAGATCGTACAAATTCGGATCGCCCGGCGCCCAGAGCCTGGGCCCGTCTATTTTAAGTGTTATTTCCGCGTTTTCACCCGTGACGGCGGCGCTTTGCGATACGCCGCCCGCCGCCGCGGTCAATGTCTTGCCGTACGCGTTTTTCGTCTTTGCGACGATGCGCACGGTACCGTCGATCTTCGTATAGTATTTCGCCGATACGATATAAGCGTCCGGCACGGCTTCAAGCCACACCGTCTGCCAGATACCCGTCGTGCGCGTGTAGAAGCAGCCGTATGAATTGTAATTGTTGCTCTGCTTGCCCGCGGGCTGCGTGCCCTTGCGGTTGTCGTCGTACGCCTTGACGGTTATATCGTTTTCGCCGTCTTTTAAGAATTTCGTTATATCAAACGAGAACGAAATATATCCGCCGCGGTGCTTACCGGCCTCGGCGCCGTTTACCCAAACGGTGCTTTCATAATCGCAGGCGCCTATATGTAATATCGCGCGCTTGCCTTTGAAATTATCGGGCAAAGTCACCTTTCTTTTATACCACACGCAGCGCATGAAATCCTTGTTGCCGATACCCGATAACTCCGACTCGGGGCAGAACGGAACGGTTATCTCACCGCTCAGCGTCTCCGCCTTGAAAAGTCCGCGCTCGTCGCCGCTCAATCCGTCGTCCGTCTCGAATTGCCACTTGCCGTTTAAATTTATCCAGTCCTCACGCATGAACTGAGGAAAAGGGTGTTCGCTTCTCGGTATGCTCATATATAAACCTCGCATTGTTTTTTTTCATTATATCATATATTATTATGATTTGCAAGGTTTTTCGGGAAATTTGTGGCGACAAAAAAATTATAAAAGCCGCGGATTTTTTTGCAAAAAGGTATTGACAAAACGCGATTTGTGTGATATAATCCACGTGTTATCCAAAGACAGCAGGTTACGGTAAAAGCTTTCGGGCTTTCCTGCCGAGGAGAAAAGTGATAGATGATATCATTTCCGCATCTTTGGGTGCGGAGATTTTTTTCTCCCGGATCTCAAATCTATACGGAGGTAAAACAAAATGGCAAAAGAGAAAACCATCGCCGCAAAAGCCAAGATAGTTGAAGATCTTGCCGCTAAGCTGAAGGACGCTTCTTCCACCGTTATTGTCAATTACTCCGGCATCACCGTCGAGGACGATACGAAAATGCGTAAAGCCCTGCGTGAGGCCAACGTTGACTACACGGTAATAAAGAATTCCATAACGCTTCGCGCGCTCGAGTCTCTCGGCTACAAGGAATTCGGCGACGTTCTCACCGGTATGACCGCGGTCGCGATCAGCGCCGACGAGGTATCCGCCGCAAAGGTACTGAAAGAGTACGACGACAAAGTACAGACCTTCAGCATCAAAGCCGGTATCTGTGACGGCAAGGTCATGAACCGTGACGAGGTATTAGAGCTTGCCGCCATCCCGTCTCGTGAAGTACTTATTTCCAAGATGCTCGGCAGTCTGAACGGACCTCTCTACAAGCTGGCGATAGCCTTACAGGCGGTCGTCGATCAGGGCGGAGCCGCTCCCAAAGAGGAAGCGCCCGCAGAAGAAGCTGCACCCGCAGCAGAAGCTCCCGCAGAAGCAGCGGAAGCAGCACCCGCAGAATGATCTGCACAATAAAATAAAATTTGGAGGAAAATTAAAATGGCATCCGAAAAAACAACTGCAATCCTTGACGCTATCAAGGGACTTACGATACTTGAACTTGCTGATCTCGTAAAAGAGATCGAAGCGGAATTCGGCGTATCTGCCGCTGTTTCCGTTGCAGCACCCGCAGCCGGCGGCGAAGCAGCTCCCGCGGCTGAGGAAAAGACCGAATTCACCGTCGTCCTCAAGGGCTACGATGAAGCGAAGAAAATGGGCATCATCAAGCTGGTACGTGAAGTTACAGGTCTCGGACTTAAAGAGTCCAAGGACCTCGTTACCGAGGCTCCGAAGCCCATCAAAGAAGGCGTTGACAAAGCTACGGCGGAAGCTCTTGAAAAGCAGTTCACCGAAGCCGGCGCACAGATCGAGCTTAAATAATACGTATAGCGCACTTCTTCGGAAGTGCGCTATAGCTAAATTCGCCTTACGGCGAGCTAAATTATGCGTTGCATAGCTAAATTTGCTAAAGCAAGCTAAATTCGGCTTCGCCGAGCTATAAGGCGAATTTAATTTAGCTATACGACACGGTCGTATAATTTAGCTGACGTATTACGTCAATTTAGCTGAAAATCTCTGATTTTCAATTTAGCTGAAAAAAACTAAAAATAATATTATCGTTTAGGAGGTACGCATTATGTCTAAAAGCATTATGCTTGAAAAGGCAAAAGATTTTGCAGTTGATATTGTGCTTTTATGCAGAGTATTGAGAAACGAAAAACACGAAAGCGCTTTAACAAATCAGCTATTAAGGTCAGGTACATCTATCGGCGCTAATATACATGAATCAAAATATGCACACAGTACAGCGGATTTTATTTCTAAAATGCAAATTGCTCTTAAAGAATGCTATGAATCTGAGTATTGGCTTGAACTGATGTTCAGAACAAGCATTATATCGGATGAGCAGTATAAAAAACTGAAAAATTCCTGTGGTTCTATAAGACATATGCTTATCTCTTCTATTAACACCACTGAAAAAAACGATACAACAGATTTATGAAAATCGCACTCCGAATTATTTCGGAATGTGATTTTTTATATTTTTTCGGATTTTTCCGACATTTTGAGGCGCTTGATTGTTATTATGGTGAAAAGAGGTGAAAATGATTTGAGCCGGGATGAATTAGAGGCGTTTTACAACAAATACAAGGAGTACGTTTATAAGCTGTGCTATACTTATATGAAGCGCGCCGCCGACGCCGAGGACTGCGCGGAGGACGTGTTTGTAAAGGTACTGTCAAATGACCTTAAATTCAACGGCGAGGAGCATGAGAAGCGGTGGCTTGCCGTCGCCGCTGCAAATCACTGTAAGAACAAGCTGAAAAAGCGCAACCGTGACGGCGCGCCGCTTTCGGATATAACGGATGAGGTACAGGAAGAAAACAAAAACGACGAGGTTTTACAGGCGGTTTTAAGTCTGCCGGACAAGTACAAATCCGTCGTGTGGCTTTATTATTACGACGGCTATAAGACCGCGGAAATAGCCAAAATATTAAAAAAGCCCGCCTCCACCGTGAGAAATCTTTTGTCCGAGGCGCGCGCGATCTTAAAAAAAGTGTTGGAATAGGAGTTTATTATGGAAACCGAAAAAATAAAAAATTCTATCGACAATATCGCCTTTAACAGCGATACGTCGGATCGTATGTATGACAATATACAAAAGAAATATGAAAGTAAAAAGAAAAGATGTATAAATCCGCGTATCATCATCCCCGTCGCCGCGTGCGCCGCGCTTTTGGCCGTCGGCGTGAGCGTTACGGGCATAGTGCTGTCAAAAGCAAAAGACGGAAGGACGACGGAAACCTACGGCATCGTTACGACGACCGTCGACCCGGACGGTTTGGCCGGCGAGGGCAACGGCTTCGCCGGATTGAATATACCGCTGTCTCCCGTTTCCGATATTCTCTTCAAAAACGCCGTTCTGACAGACGAGGAGGGGCGCGCGTATCTTAACGAGAATTTCGGCAGTATCAAAAGCTCGTTATCAGCCAGCGGCGTTTCCGTATCGGATATGAAGATCTCAGAGCACGGCTATTATCACATAAAATGCGAACAAAAGACGTCCGCCGATTATGATGTAACGCTCGATCTGACGGAATACTCTGTAAATCAGGGCTTCCGCGATTATCTCGTCTATAACGGCGACACTCTCGTTTCCATCGTTACGGTGACGAAGGATAAGGACGGGCGCGTAGGCTCCTCCGTATCGTTCGGTGCGGACGATTATTACCGCTCGTTTGACAAATTCATAAAGCAGAACGCGGGTAAAGAGATAATATTCTTATACGTCGGAAACGTGGAGGTGATTCTGACAAACGACTACGCCCCGTTTTCCGTCGGGCATAACGTCTCCCCACTGTTTGAAAACATGAGAGATCCGTTCAATGCGTTTTACAGCGAGTCGGTCGTCTACGTCGCCTGAAAAGCCGCAATTATATTTTACAATATATCTACCATAGATACATTTATTTGTGCTATATTAACAGTATGGCTTTATACGGGAGTGTGAGATTATGGAAAACAAACGCTTTGATTTGCGTCTAAAGCGGGCGATATACGATATACCGGGCAGGAATTACGGTATAGAGCTTTTGCGCATAGTCGCCATGATTTTTATATGCGTACTGCACGTCTGTACGAGAGGCGGCGTAACGTCGCATCTTTCGGCGTCGGCAGACCCCGACAAATACCGCCTTGCGTGGTTTTTTGAGGCGGTGACCTTCTGCTGCGTCGATATATTCGGTATGATAGCCGGGTTTGTCGGATATAAAAAAGGGCTCAGACTGCGCCGCCCGCTTGAGCTGTGGCTTGAGCTTGTGTTCTACACCGTTTTATGCACGCTTGTGATCTATCTTTCAGCACCCGATAAAATGGTTGAAAACGCATGGTTCAAATCGGTAATGCCTGTAATGAACGGCGAATACTGGTATATGACCGCGTTTTTCGGCGTTTTGATACTGTCTCCGTTTTTAAACGCGGCGGTACAGAAAATGGATCTTAAAATACTCGGAATATCGCTTTCGCTTGTAATGCTGTTCTTCTCCGTTTTGCCGACCGTTATGGACGCTTCCGTTTTCGGTCTTTCAAGCGGATACTCTACGCTCTGGCTCTGCATTATGTACGTTTCGGGCGGATTTATTGCGCGGATAAAAAAGCCTAAACCGATATTCTCCGCCGCGGCGTTCGTATTTTTCTCCGTTATCTGCTGGCTTTTAAAAATCAACGGCTTATCGTCCGTACTCAAATACACCTCTCCCGTCGTCGTGGCGGCCGCCGCCTCGATACTTATGACTTTTTGTGAGATCGATATAAAAAGCTCAAAAGCGCGCGCCGTGATCGGCTTTATTTCGCCGTCGATGATAGGTATATTCATTCTGCACGTCCATACGCTTATATGGGATCTTCTGCTGAAGGACGCCGCCGTGCCGTTCACCGAGGACAGCGTTTTTCTCATGGGAGCGAAGATCCTGGGAGTTGCCGCGGCGATATTCATCGGCTGCTTCGCCGTCGACCTTGTCCGGCGCGGATTGTTCTATCTGTTACGCGTAAATCCTCTTTTACAGAGGCTTGAGCGGAGCGTGACTGAGATATTCGAAAAGAAGACGGTATCAAAGGAGACGGGATGATCCTCGCGCCGTAAGGCGCATATCGAACGCGAAGCGTATATCGAATGCGAAGCATATATCGAGCGCGAAGCGCATATCGACGTTTTACGATTCGACCTGTAATATGCGAGGCTGACGTTCGCCTCATCCACCACTCCGCGGTCCCCCTTCCCCAACGGTGGAAGGTATGGAAAAAGGAACTGTCGTTATTTTCGGCAGTTCCTTATTTGTTTGATTTTAAATCTCAGAAAAGCTCTTTTACGATAGCCTTGTAAAGCTCGAACGCGGTGCAGTTCGGATTATCCTCTACGTACTTCTGTGCGCGGAGGACGCTTGCCTCGGTGTTCTGCGTTACGGCGTATATAACGAAATTGCCTGTGACGACAACCTTTCCGGTGTCTATCATTTTTGCGTTCGTTCCGTTTTCATCGTCGTAAAGCTTGAAATCGCCGTTGTTCTTCTGCTTGTTAAGACGGTATTCGGCAAGAGCCTTTACGGCTTCAACGTCTGCGGCGTCTTTTACTTTAATGACCGTGACTTCTTCTATATACTGTCCCTGCGCTACGCGGAAAACGTATCCGTCCGCTCTTGTAAACTCCTCTGGTATCTTTATTTCCCACGTCGTCTCGTCTATCTCGGTCGTTTCCTTAAACATTCCGGAGATCATCGAATTGTCCGCGACTGTAAGGCCGTTTGCTTCCGCCGTGGCTTTATCCGCCGAAACGTTGGCCGGTAAGTACGTAAGCGTTACGTCCGGGACCGTTATTTCCTGCGTGGCGGCTTCCGTCGTCGTGGCGGGAGCGCTGTCCGTTACCGTTTTGCTCGTACTGTCGGCGGGGGTCGACGGCGCGCATGATACGATGACCGCGGCGGTTGCGCAAACAACGAGTAATATTGCTAAAAATTTTTTCATTAAGTACCTCTCCTGTAAACTGAAATACGGTATTTTTCGTATATTAGCATTTTAGCACAAACACACGGAAAGTCAAGGCAAAATCCCGTTTGTTTACAATATTTGTTTATGATTTTACAAAGACTTACGCGTCAATTAAAAGTTACTGTTTAATTTTAACGTGTATTGCGGAAATCTTCTTATACAGTTCAAAATCTGCGCGCTTGAACATTTCTTCAAGCTCCATGTCGCCCATCGCAGTCGTTCTGCCTTCCTCGTACAGCTTGTCGACCTTTTCCTTGATTTGCGCGACGACGGGATGATGCTTGTCGATACGCTCGTCCCCTTCAAGCGAATAGAAGCCGTTCAGCCAGTGCGCTATGCCCGCGGCGCCGCTGTGCGAATCGACCGCGACCATGACCGGGCGCTTCAGGATCTTTTCCGTGTTGAAAATATTGTATATTTCCTCGTCCTTCAAAAGTCCGTCCGCGTGTATGCCGGCGCGCGTGGTGTTGAAGCTTCTGCCGACGAACGGCGTGCGCTCCGGTATCTCGTAGCCTATGTTCTGCTCAAAGTATTTTGCTATATCCGTAATGACGGTCAGATCCATTCCGTCCGTCGTTCCGCGGAGCGACGCGTATTCTATCGCCATCGCCTCGAGCGGGCAGTTGCCCGTGCGCTCGCCTATACCGAGCAGCGCGCAGTTGACCGACGCGCAGCCGTAGAGCCACGCCGTCGCGGCGTTGGTGACGACCTTATAGAAATCATTGTGTCCGTGCCATTCAAGCATATCGGACGGCACACCGGAATAGTGCATAAGACCGTAGATTATACCCGGCACGCTTCTCGGCAGCGCGACGCCGGGGTAGCTTACGCCGTAACCCATTGTATCGCAGGCGCGGATTTTTATCGGTACGTTGTATTTCTGACCGAGCTTCATAAGAGCCTCGACGAACGGGACGACAAAGCCGTAGAAATCCGCTCTCGTTATGTCCTCCAGGTGGCAGCGCGGCTTGATTCCGAAGTTTATGACCTCCTCAACGGATTCAAGATACTTTTCAAGCGCGCTCTTCCTCGTAAGACCCATTTTGTTGTAAATATGATAGTCAGAGCAGGAGACGAGAATACCCGTTTCCTTTATACCGAGGTCCTTGACGAGCGCGAGGTCCTTTTTGTTCGCGCGGATCCAGCTCGTTACCTCCGGGAACTCATAACCCAGCGCCATGCAGCTTTTGACCGCTTCTCTGTCTTTTTCCGAATAGACGAAGAATTCAGACTGTCTGACTATACCCTTTTCGCCGCCGAGCTTGTGAAGCATTTTGAAAACGTCGACTATCTGTTCGACGGAAAACGGCGAGGTGGACTGCTGTCCGTCACGGAACGTCGTATCGGTTATCCATATGTTATCCGGCATATTTATCGGGACGTGCCGGTGGTTGAACGATACCTTCGGTATCGAATCGTAATCGAATAAATACCTGTAAAGGTTAGGCGTACTGCGCTCCTGGAGCTGGTATTTGTACCCCGACTGTTCAAGCAGATTAGTCGCGTCCGAATAGTGAAGCGATATTTCGCCTACCCTTGATTCCCTGTTTTGTTCCATTATATTTGCTCCTTTCGGATGTAATCGATTCAAGTTTTGTTATTATACCACACTTTTTGCAATTTTTCAAGTGGTATCTTGCATTTTTTGATACTTTTTTGCGTATTTTTTCGTAATTTTTAAGATTTTTAACATTTTGTAATTCATAAAATTATTTTCAAACTTTCTATTGACTGTCGGGAGGTTTTATTATATAATAGTATCAGTTTATATGGAGGTTAAAAAAATGATTTCTAAAAAGCTGATCGCAGCGCTTCTTTGCGCGGTCATGGTCGTATCGGTCTTCGCCGGCTGTACCGAGCCGCATGGCACGGTGACGACGAACGACACGACGGTCGACGTAACTACCGGCGCGGGCGAGATCACGACGGAGCCCATAAGCACGGAAACGAACCCCGTTGACACGGAACCCGGCGATCTGACGCCAAAGGATCCCGGCTACGTGATACCGGACGAGGAGCTCTCCGGCAAGAACGTATCATCCGACCCGCTTGAGGACGACGGCAACGGCGAAACGATATTCAACAGACTTATGAAGGGCGAATATCTGAAAAATCCAGACGCCAAGGTGACGGAAAACGTGCCGCGTTTCGCTTTCGCGTACGATATTATCTACTACGCGGGATTTACGGCTCAGCAGGCAATATACATCTGCATGAACGATTATACCGATATGGATCCCTACTCCGCTGAGATGCGCCGTGCCGAGATAGCCGTAAACCAGGGCTATATGTTAAAGCCTGCGACAACGGAATTCAAGCCCGACGGCGATATCACCTACGGCGAGGTACTGCGCGGTCTGCTCTACGTGCTCGGTTACAGAGAGTACGCGGATAAATACGGCGTTGCAAAGCTTGCGTCGGAAATCGGCTTATCAAACTATATAGATCTTTCAAAGAAGAATTCCGAGAACGTGACGTACGCGGAATACGCTCAGGTCGTATCCAACGCCTTGCGTCAGACGCTCGTCGTCTGCGTGACGAAGGGCGATAAGATTTACACGGTATCGCGCGGAAGCGATTACACGATAGAAACCGCGTACATAAAGAACAAACCGAACGAATCCGATTCTCTGTTCCGTATCGCGAATTCCGGCTGGGACATCTATCCAGGCGGCGGTTACAGGTACGGGCCGAGCATGATAATAAACGAAGACGGCACCATCGACTGCTGGCTCGCGTCGAACTCCGGCGTAAAGGGCGAGGTAGACTGGGGCAAATACAGAAGATCGTACGACAACGGCTTCACCTGGACGCAGGACACGGGCTCGGTAAGACCGACGTCTGCGTCCGAGGACTGGAACTGGTCGTGCGACCCGGGCGTGATAAAGATAGGCGACTACTATTACGCCGCGTACACGACTATCCTCTGGCACGACGGAGTTGACAACAACACGTTTATAGCGAGGAGCAAGACACCGAACGGCGCTTTCGTCGAAAAATGGTGCGGCGACGGCTGGTCGGGCGACCCGAAGCCCGTAGTAACGTACGACGGCGTTAAATCCAACTGGGGCTGCGGCGAGGGCGCCATGGTCGTGGTCGGCGACACGCTTTATCTGTACGTGTCATGGAACGACAACACGGGCGATTATACGAAAGTATATACCGCCGACGCGACAAGAGAAGACTGGCCCGCGACGCTGAAATTCCGCGGTACCGCATACAAGCACGGCGGCGCCGAGGACAGCGCGGACGTCAAATACGTTGACGCGTACAACTGCTTCATATCCGTTGCGACGGCATCGCGCTTCAGCGACAGCTGCTACATAGACGTTATGACGTCGTACGACGGTGTGTTTTTCAGACATGAGGTCAATCTGAAGCACCAGACAAAGGGCTCGAACATTATGACCTGCATACACAACATGGGCATAACGGGCGATGCTCTCGGTCACATAGACATATTCGATACTCAGCAGTACGTCGGTTACGCTTATCAGCCTCCGGGTTACAGCTGGGCAAACTGGAAGACGAGGCTTTCGCCCATCGTATTCCTCGGTACGGATAACTACGACCACACCGAAAACGTGATCTCGCGCAGCGAGAAGGACACGAAGGTGCTCGATTCGACCAATACGCCGTCCGTCGTTCAAATAAGACTGGAGAGCGACGCCGGCGGCGGAGGACGTACGGTACACGTCAAGTCAAAGGACAGAACGTACAAGTTCACCGTAATGATGATGAACAGAAAAGGCTCCGACGTCAAAGCCTCAACGGAAGTAAAGAATAGTATAGAATATATTTATGACAGCACAAAGCTTGAGGTGAACAAGGAAAACTGCTCCGTAAAGCTGCTTGTCGACGAGGTCGTCAGACTATACGCGAAATACGGCGATCTTACGGCGGAGCTTGCGATAGTTCCCGATTATCTTGACAGGACGAAGCCGGTCGAATTCTACCCCGAGGTCGACACCGTTACGTTCTATTACAGAAACGAGGCGAAACAGCCCGCGTTCATCGCAAAAAGCGTATCGAACGAATATCTGATGCTCTGGCGCGGTATTTCAAGCTATACGGACGCGCAAACAAAGGATCTTCCGGACGCGCTTCAGAAATGGGATCAGAAGTGCGAATACTCCGGCTATGACGAAAACATCGTCAAGATCGACGCAAACGGCAAGATGACGGCCGTGAACGTAGGCGAAACGACTGTCACCGCGACGTATATGGGATTTACCGCTACGATGAAGATCGTCGTTGCAAAGTTAAGATAAACAAAATGCGAAAAAGCGTCCGCTCGATCGGGCGCTTTTTTGTATCTCTTTTACCAAAATTATTAAATTTACAAAAAAGGTATTGACTTTATCGCTTTACTGTGATAAAATGCTAAATCATTAAAGAAACGGAGTTTTATATATGTCAGACAAAAGAGAATTTGATATGCTGTATAAAGCGGTGATAAGTTTGAAAACGGAGGACGAGGCGGCGGCTTTTCTTGACGATCTCTGCACCATAAAGGAGCTTCAGGATATGTCGCAGCGCCTTGAAGTCGCCCTGCTTTTGAACGACGGCAAAAACTACGGCGAGGTCTCCGCGAAAACAGGCGCGAGCTCGGCGACGATAAGCCGCGTCAACCGCTGTCTTCATTACGGCAGGGACGGATATAAAACGGTGATCGAAAGGCTTGATAACAATGAATAAAATAAATAAAGAAAACGTGTCCGACAAGCTTATGGCGTTATTCTTCGGCTGCGGATACAGACAGTACAAAATGTCAAAGTTTGAGGAGTACGGGCTGTACGCGGAAAACAGATCGTTTCTGCCGTCCAAATCCATTATAACGTTTACGGACACGGACGGGCGTCTTATGGCGTTAAAGCCGGACGTAACTTTGTCTATCGTAAAAAACAGCCGCGACGGCGAGGAATACAAGCTCTTTTATAACGAGAGCGTTTACAGAACGGACAGGAACACCAATACCTTTGCGGAAATAACGCAGACGGGGCTTGAATATATCGGCGACGTGGACACAGCGAGGCTGTCCGAGGTTTTAACGATAGCAGAGCTTTCGTTAGACTGTATTTCCGCCGACACGGTGCTCGATATATCGCATCTCGGCATCCTCTCCTCCCTGCTCGACAGTCTTTACATAAGCGGCAAGGCGCGGAAAACGCTTCTGTCTTATATCGAAAACAAAAACACGCACGACGCGGTAAAGCTTTGCCGTGAAAACGGCGTTGACGAAAAGGGCTGTGCTCTGCTCTGCGACTTTATGGCGCTCGATCCCACGCCCGACAAGGCTTGTGAGATACTCAAATCATATAACGTATCGGATGACTTTGCAAAAGAGGTCGCGGACTTCTCCGCCGTTCTCTCCTCGCTTGACAAGAGCAAGCTGAGAGTTGATTTTTCGGTGCTGAACGACACGAATTATTATAACGGCATAGTATTCCGCGGTTACGTCAAGGGCGTTCCTTCGGCGGTTTTGTCGGGCGGCTGCTACGATATGCTGATGAGGAGGATGGGCAAAAACTCCTCCGCAGTCGGCTTTGCGGTGTATCTTGACAGACTTGAAGACCTTTACGCGAAAAATCAGCGCCCCGTGTACGACGTCTGTATCTTATACGGCGATAAGACCGACTCGTCAAAGGTATCGGCGGCGATAAGAGCTGCCGTTTCGGATAACAAAACGTGCACGGCGGTCAAAAACGCGGACGGCGTGTTATATACACAATTAAATGACCTGAGGTAAGATGATGAACGATGGATTTTTAAATATAGCCCTTCCCAAGGGCAGGCTCGGCGAAAAGGTTTACGCCATGCTTGAAGAAGCGGGCTTCGAATGTCCCGCCGTGCTTGAAAACAGCAGAAAGCTCATATTCGAAAACGCCGAAAAACGCGTAAGATATTTCTGGGTAAAGCCGTCCGACGTTGCGATATACGTTGAACGCGGCGCCGCCGATCTCGGCGTCTGCGGCAAGGATATTTTGCTTGAATACAAGCCCGACGTGTACGAGCTTCTCGATCTGAAAACCGGTATTTGCAGGATGGCGGTCGCCGCGCCGAACGGCTACGTCGACCGGACGGACAAGGTGCTCCGCGTTGCGACGAAATTCGTGCACATAGCCTCCGAATTCTACCGCAAAAAAGGCAGGCAGACCGATATAATCAAGCTTAACGGCTCGATCGAGATAGCGCCGATACTCAATTTATCCGACGTTATCGTCGACATAGTGGAAACTGGTACGACGCTGAAAGAAAACGATCTCGGCGTGATAGAAACGATAACCGATATAAGCGCAAGGCTCATCTGCAACAAATCGTCCTATAAATTCAACACAAACGCGGTAAATACGCTGACAAAGCGCTTATCCGAAATAACAGAGGCAAAGAAATGATAAAGATATACGAAAAAAACAGCATAACAAGCGGCGAGGTGTTTGAACGCAGCACTCCGACGAACGACGTTTCGGGCGCGGTGGCGGAAATAATCGCCGACGTTATAAAAAACGGCGACGAGGCGCTTTACAGACTGACCGAAAAATTCGATAAAGCAACTCTCTCCTCTCTTGCCGTTACGGATGATGAAATAAAAGAAGCGTACGGCGCAGTGGAGCCGGAATTTATCAAGATATTGGAGCGCGCCGCGGAGAATATAAGAGCGTTCCACAAAAATCAGGTACGTACGGGCTACATGATGAACCGCGAGGACGGCATTGTGATGGGTCAGCGCGTGATACCGGTCGACCGCGCGGGCATATACGTTCCCGGCGGTACGGCGGCGTACCCTTCGACCGTTTTGATGACGGCGATCCCCGCAAAGCTCGCGGGCGTGTCGCAGATAGTAATGGTGACGCCGCCCGGCAAAGACGGTAAGATCGCCCCGGTGATTCTCGCGGCGGCAAAGGTCGCGGGCGTTGACAACATTTATAAAATCGGCGGCGCGCAGGCGATTGCTGCGCTGGCGTACGGAACGCAGACCGTACCGAAGGTCGATAAAATTGTCGGTCCGGGCAACGCCTACGTCGCGGAGGCGAAAAGGCAGGTTTTCGGCCGCGTGTCGATAGACATGATAGCCGGTCCGTCCGAGATACTTATAATATCGGACGGCAACTCAAACCCCGCCGTTCTCGCCGCGGATATGTTATCACAAGCCGAACACGACAGATCGGCGTCCGCCGTGCTCATCACGACGTCAAAGGAGCTTGCCGGAAAGGTGAGCGAACAGCTTGAAATACAGATACCGAAGCTCGAGCGTGCGGAGATAGCCCGCGCGTCGATCGACAAAAACGGAAAGATAATAATAGCTGACAGCATTAAAGACGCCGCCGTAATCTCAAACGAGATCGCGCCGGAGCATTTGGAGCTGTGCGTTGACGACCCGTTTGAGCTTCTGCCCCTTATACGTCACGCGGGTTCGGTATTTATGGGAAGATACTGTCCCGAACCGCTCGGCGACTACATGGCGGGACCTAATCACACGCTGCCGACGAGCGGAACGGCGAAATTTTCAAGCCCCTTGTCCGTCGACGATTTTGTAAAAACTATGCAGTATTCGTATTTTACAAAAGAAGCGCTGACGAGGTACAAGGACGACGTATCATATTTTGCAAAAAAAGAGGGATTGACGGCGCACGCGAAAAGCGCGGTCATAAGAGATGAAATAAATGAGTAAATTTTTCAGTCTTAAATTCGATCGGCTGATACCCTACGTACCGGGCGAGCAGCCGAAAGACATGAGCAGATTTATAAAGCTGAACACAAACGAGTCGCCTTTTTCGCCGTCGCCCAAAGCGCAAAAATACGCGGCGGAGGCGATAGAAAAAACGATGCTCTACTCCGACCCGGAGTGCTGTAAGCTCCGCGCGGCTCTGGCGGATCGGTACGGCGTCGGCGCGGAAAACGTTATCTGCGGCAACGGCTCCGACGATATTCTGAATTTCGCGTTCTCCGCTTTCTGCGACGGTAAAACCCCCGCGGTGTTCGCCGACATCACTTACGGCTTTTACAAGGTTTTCGCCGAATACAACCGCGTGCCTTACAGGATAATACCGCTGAAAGACGACTTTACAATAGACCCGGCGGATTATTATAACGCAAAAGGCACGGTATTCATAGCGAACCCGAACGCGCCGACGGGTATAGCGCTGTCGGTCGAGGAAATTGAGAAGATAATTCAAAACAACCCCGACAATATCGTAGTCATCGACGAGGCGTACGTTGATTTCGGCGCACGGTCATGCGTGCCGCTTACGAAAAAGTACGGCAACCTTATCGTCACGCAGACGTTTTCAAAATCGCGCTCGCTCGCGGGCGCTCGCCTCGGGTTTGCGATAGCAAATAAAGAGCTTATAACTGATTTGAACACGGTAAGAAATTCGACAAATCCGTATAACGTAAACTCCGTGACGCAGGCGGCGGGCATCGGCTCGCTTGAAGATCAGGAATACACAAACGAAAACTGCAAAAAGATAATTGAAACGCGGCAAAAGACGGAAGAAGAGCTGAAAAAGCTCGGTTTCGTACTCACAAATTCATATGCAAATTTCATTTTCGCGTCACACCCCGGCAAATCGGGAGAGGCGATATACAAAGAGTTAAAGGAAAAAGGCGTCCTGATCCGCCATTTCGACGCCCCGCGCATAAAGGACTATAACAGGATAACGGTAGGCACGGACGGGCAGATGAAAGCGCTGATCGATGATCTGAGGTGTATATTATGAGAGTATCCGAAATAAAAAGAAAGACCGCCGAAACGGATATCGGGATCAAACTTGATCTTGACGGCGGCGGAAAATCGAATATCGACACGGGATCGGGCTTTTTAGACCATATGCTGACGCTTTTTGCAAGCCACGGCAGATTCGATCTCGATATAAAATGCAAGGGCGATATAAACGTCGATTATCACCACACGACGGAGGATATAGGGATTTCGCTCGGTCAGGCGTTTTCCGAGGCGCTCGGCGACAAAAAGGGCATCACGCGCTACGGATTTATGATACTTCCGATGGACGAGACGCTCGTGTTGTCCGCGGTCGACATATCGGGCAGGACTTATCTTAATTTCAACGTAAAATTTCCGACGGAAAAGGTCGGCGATTTCGATACTGAGCTTGTTAAAGAATTCTTTTACGGCTTTGTACGGTCCGCGAATATGACGCTTCACATAAAGGAATTCGAGGGCGAAAATTCGCATCATCTGGCGGAGGGGATCTTCAAGGCGACCGCGAGAGCGTTGAAGCAGGCGGTAAGCATTGATAAAGCGTTTGCAAACGAAATACCGTCAACGAAAGGCAGTCTGTAATGATAGCGCTTATTGATTACGGAGTGGGAAACCTCTTCTCACTCAAATCGTCGTTCTCCGCCGTCGGATACGAGGCGACGGTGACAAGCGATCCGGAAGTTATAAAAAAAGCAGACAAGCTTATATTGCCGGGCGTCGGCGCGTTCTCCGACGCGGCGAAAAAGCTGCGCGACAGCGGACTTGATAAAGTGATAGTCAACGAGGCGAAGAACGGGAAACCGCTTCTCGGCATATGCCTCGGTATGCAGATGCTGTTCGAGAAAAGCTGCGAGTACGGCGAGCACGACGGGCTTGCGCTGATAGCCGGCAGCGTAATGCCGATAGCGGATATTATCCCGAGGGATTACAAGATACCGCATATTGGCTGGAACGCGCTTATATTCAGAAAGAAAACGCCGATATTCAAATATATAAACGAGGGTGACCACGTTTATTTCGTCCACTCGTACCACGCCGAGGAATGCGACGAGGCGACGACGGCGGTGACGGAATACGGCGCGTACCTTACCGCGTCGGTGCAATCGGGCAACGTTTACGGCTGCCAGTTCCACCCCGAAAAGAGCGGCGAGGTCGGCTTAAAAATCTTAAAAGCGTTTACGGAGCTGTGATATGATACTATTTCCGGCAATTGATTTATACGACGGGCAGGCGGTAAGTCTGCTGTACGGCGACTACAACAAAATGACCGTGTATTCAACCGATCCCGCAAGCGTCGCGCTCGATTTCAAGGCGGACGGTATGACGCATATACATATCGGCGATCTGCAAGGTGCGCGCGACGGCAGCACGCCGAATTTCGAAGCGGTCTGCGAAATAAAGGAAAAAAGCGGGCTTTTCTGCGAGATAGGCGGCGGGATAAGGAACATGGAAACGGTCGACAGGTATCTGTCCGCCGGTATCGACCGCGTGATACTCGGCACGTCGGCGATAGCGGACGAGGAGTTTTTGAAAAAAGCGCTCGACAGGTACGGCGAAAAGATAGCCGTCGGCGCTGATATAAAAAACGGAAAGATAGCGATAAAGGGCTGGCTCGTATCGTCAGACACCGATATATACGGATTCTGCAATAAAATGCAGGCGCTCGGCGTCAGTACGCTCATCTGTACCGATATAGGCTGTGACGGTGCGTTGAAGGGCACGAACAGGCCGCTTTACAAAGAGCTTTCAAAAAGGTACGGTATGAATATAACGGCGTCCGGCGGTGTGTCGACTTACGACGCTATAGCCGAGCTTAACGGCTTTGATCTGTACGGCGCGATAATCGGACGCGCGTATTACGAAAAAAAGATAGATTTGAAAAAGGCAAAAGAACTATTATGATCACGAAAAGGATAATTCCCTGCCTCGACGTGCGCGACGGGCAGGTGGTAAAGGGCGTGAATTTCACGGGTCTGCGCGAGATTGCGTCGCCCGTCGACCTCGCCGATTATTACAGCAGAGCGGGCGCGGACGAGCTTGTGTTTTACGACATTACGGCGTCAGCCGAGGGACGGCGGCTGTTTACGGACATACTGACGGAAACGGCGAAAAAGGTGTTCATACCGCTTACCGTCGGCGGCGGAATAAACTCCGAGCAGGATTTTGACAGGGTACTGAAATGCGGCGCGGACAAGGTATCGGTAAACTCGGGCGCGATAAAGGATCCGTCGCTTATCGGCCGCGCGGCAAAGCTGTACGGCGACCAGTGCGTAGTGCTCTCCGTCGACATAAAACGCGTTGACGGAGTATTTACCGTCTTTTCAAAAGGCGGACGGCTGAACACGGGTATAGAGGCAATAGACTGGATCAAGCGCGGCGTTGACTCGGGCGCGGGCGAGATTGTCGTAAATTCGATAGACACGGACGGCGTTAAGGGCGGATTTGATATAGAGCTGCTCTCCGCCGTGTGCGACGCGGTATCCGTGCCGGTCATAGCGTCGGGCGGCGCCGGAGGGTACGACGATTTCATAAAGCTGTTCAAGGCACTGCCGAAGGTCGACGCGGGACTTGCGGCGTCAGTCTTCCACTTCGGTGAGATAAACATAAAAGAATTAAAGAAAATGATGAAAGAAAACGGTATAGAGGTAAGGATATGACGGAAATTAAAGATCTTAAATTTGATGAAAACGGGCTAATCCCGGCGATAGTTTATAACGCGGTTACAAAAAAGATACTCACGCTCGCGTATATGAACGAGGAAAGTCTCAAAATCTCGCTTGAAAAAGGGCTGACGTGCTTTTTCTCGCGCTCGCGCCAAAAGCTGTGGCTTAAA
>CADBSB010000067.1 GCA_902797235.1 uncultured Ruminococcus sp.
TACTTTTGCAAAAAAGCCGGGCAAGATAAATAACGGCGACACGCCCGAGACGGCGTGCGACAGCTATCACAAATTCAGCCGCGACGTAGAAAACCTGAAATTCGTCGGCGTTGACGGTTACAGGATGTCTATCTCCTGGTCGCGCGTCTTGCCTGACGGTACGGGCGAGCTGAACATGAAGGGCGTTGATTATTACAAACGCTGTTTTGATTCCCTGCTTGAAGCCGGGATAAAACCGAACGTGACGCTGTACCACTGGGATCTGCCGCAGGCACTTGAAGAAAAAAACGGCTGGGTCAACAGAGACACTATCAAATATTTCGCCGAGTACGCGGATAAGATGTTCAGACTTTTCGGCGACGTGGTGCCGCTTTGGGCGACAATAAACGAGCCTATAGCGACCTACGTCGGCTACGCTTTGGGCGGCTTTGCGCCGGGCAGAGTGAATGAAAAAGAGGGCAACCAGGCGCGCCACAACATTTTAGTCGCGCACGGCGCGGCTGTCGACGCGTTCCGTGCGTCGGGCGCCGAGGGCGATATAGGCATAGTCATAGACATATGGAAGCGCCACGCGCTGACGGATTCCGAGGAAGACAGGGCGCTTGTTACAGACGAGGACGAACGCAACTGGAAATTCTACACGGACCCCGTTTTAGGCGGTAAATACAGCGATTATATCTTATCACACCTCGCCTCGGAGGGCACCTTGATGGATATCCACGACGGCGACCTTGACTTGATGCACCGCCCGATAGATTTCTACGGATTAAACGTATACAACCGCGTTCCCGTTTCAAAGAACGCAAAAGCGGTGGCGGATTTTTCGCAGGGCGGCAATTTCTTAAACAACAAATCGGAATACTACCCCAAGGCGATATACGACGCGATACACCTTGTACACGATCTGTACGGGTTAAAGATACCGATATATATTACCGAAAACGGCACGTACTTCATAGGCGAGGAAAAACGCGGGGCTGACGGCTTGATAGAGGACGATGACAGAATAAAGTATTTATCCGGATTTTTAGAGTGGCTTCAAAAAGCGCTTGACGAGGGCTTTGACGTGCGCGGATACTTTTTATGGAGCCTTATGGACAACTTTGAATGGACCGCGGGCTACAATTACAAGTTCGGCATATTCGAGACGGATTTCGACACCTTTGAATGCCGCCCGAAGAAAAGCGCTCTATGGTATAAGGATTTTATAAAGAAAGTTAAAGGAAAATGATCGTATTAGGCTGTGAAGGGCTGAGGCTCTCTTTCGGTGAGCGCGACGTTTTGTCAAACGTATCCTTCTCCGTTCAGGAAGGCGACCGCGTAGGTATAGTCGGCGAAAACGGAGCGGGAAAAACGTCGCTTTTAAAAATGATCACGGGAGATTACAAGGGAGACGGCAACGTTTACATATCAAAGGACAAAACGGTGGGTATGCTTGAGCAGAACGCCGCGGGCGGCGAAAGCGGCACCGTTTATTCCGCGCTGGAGGGCGCTTTCTCCGACCTGATCGAACGCGAGGCGGAGCTTGAGCGTATGCGCAACAGGATAGATATAACGCACTCCGTCGGCATAACGCTTTCCGATTCGTACCTGTCCGATTACACCGCAAAGCTCGAATCGTTCACCGCGGACGGCGGCGACCATTTCAGAGGGCGCGTAAAGTCGTATCTGACAAAGCTCGGTTTTCCGGAGAGTGACTGGGAGCTTCCCGTTTCAAGTCTGTCCGGCGGACAGAAAACGCGGCTCGCGCTCGGCAAGCTGATAATAAGGCCGCCCGATATACTTCTCCTCGACGAGCCGACGAACCACCTCGACATACAGACTTTATCGTGGCTTGAAGATATTTTATCGTCATTGTCCTCCACGCTTCTCGTCGTGTCGCACGACAGATATTTTCTCGACCGCGTGGCGACTAAAATACTTGATCTGGAAAACGGCAAGGCAAAGCTTTATAACGGCAATTACAGCAGTTATGTAGAGAAAAAGCGGACGGACAGAGAGATACAAAAGCGCCATTACGAAAATCAACAGCGCGAGATAGCTCGGCTCGAGGCGTTTATAGAACAGCAGAAGCGCTGGAACAGAGAGCGCAACATCATAGCCGCGGAATCGCGCCGCAAGGCGATAGACAGAATGGAAAAGGTGGAGGCGCCGGAGGCCGAACACAGAGGCGTGCGCATAAGATTCACCGAGGGATCTGAATCGGGCAACGACGTGCTGACCGTTTCGACGCTCGGTATGGCGTATTCGGATACCCCGCTTTTTTCGGGCGTTTCATTTCTGATAAAGCGCGGCGACAGGGCGTTTATCGTCGGCAAAAACGGATCCGGTAAATCGACTTTGATGAAGATACTGCGCGGAAAAATAAGGCAGACCGCGGGCAGCTATGAATTCGGCTACAACGTGAGCATCGGTTATTACGACCAGGAAAACCAGGAGTTGAACGACGAAAACACCGTGCTTGACGAGGTATGGGACGAATACGGAAAACGGACGCAGACGGAGATCCGCTCCGCTCTGGCGCTGTTCTTATTCAAGGGCGACGACGTGAACAAAAAGGTCGGCGTTCTCTCCGGCGGCGAAAAGGCGCGGCTCACGATGGTAAAGCTGATCTTACGCTCAAACAACGTTTTGATGCTTGACGAGCCGACGAACCACCTCGATATAAAAAGCCGCGAGGCGCTGGAGGACGCGCTGAGCGATTACAAGGGAACGATAATCGCCGTATCGCACGACAGATATTTCATAAACAAGCTCTGCACACGCGTGCTCGATATTTCTGCAAATCCGTTCGCCGACTATCACGGAACGTACGCGGATTATCTGAAATACACGGCAAATCAGCAGACGCCGGATCAAACGGAGACAAAAAATCCCGATAAGGAATCGAACAAGCGCAAATATGAAATGGAAAAGCAGTACCGCTCGGACAAGCGAAAGCTGCTCACCCGCATAGAAAAAAACAAAAAAGAGACCGAAGCGACTGAGATGCGGCTTTCCGAGATCGAGGTCGAATACAAGGAAAACGAGCTTGATTATAAAAAGCTCATGGAGCTTGATACCGAACGCGAAGAGCTTGAAGAAAAGCTGCTTGCCCTATACGAGCAGGCGGATAGCGATACGCGCGAGCTGAACGAGCGTTTCGGCGGCGATGGTGAATGATATGGCTAAATGTGTAAACTGCGGTGAGGAGTTAAAAGAAAGCGAAGCCGTCTGCCCCGTCTGCGGAACGCTCGTATTACGTGAGGAAAATAAAGAAGACGAACAGAGCGAAAAACCCGCCGAGAATACGCCGGTCAAAGAAAAAGACGACCGCACGGACGAATACGATCCCGCGGATATAGCGCAGAACAAAACGAAATCCGTTCTATGCTACGTCTGGGTGTTCGTGCTTATCGCCGTGTTTGACGCGAAGGATTCGGATTTCGTGCGTTTCCACAGGCGGCAGGGGCTGATCCTGCTCGCCGCGGAAACGCTGTACGCGGTAAACGTATATCTGACGCTCAGCTTTTTAAGAATGGCGCTGCCAAATATACTTGTCGTACTCGCCGGAGCCGCGCTTTACGCCGGATTTGCGCTCTTCATCGTTTTGATGATCAAGGGCATAAAAGCCGCCGCGCGCGGAAAGGCAAAGGAGCTGCCCGTCATCGGCCGCCTTGCCGAGCGAATGAGAGCAAAATAAATCAAACATAAGAAAAGGACCCGACCGTTTTACAGGTCAGGTCCTTGTTATTTTGTTTTAACCGTTGTCAGCCGGTTTGACGGACGCTTCCGCAAGCTCTTTTGTGCTGAACTTGCCGGAGCAGGTCACGCCGTAATTACCGTTGTCGTCATTCTTTTCGACTGTCAGGACGTACCACCATCCGCCGTTGTTCTGCTGTACGGTCACGTTTGTCGGATATTCCTTCTCGTGTATCAGATACGTGCCGTACGGGATAACACCTATGTAGAACACGCCGTTTACGCCGGATACAAGATTTTCCTCGAAGACGTTGCCGTTCTGCTTGATTATATCGAACTTTGCGCCTAAAAGTGAATCGTATTCGTCGGATACCTTGCGCAGGATTATCTTACGCTTGCCGCGCAGACCGTTCCAGTATACGTAACCGTCGGTCTCGCCTTCAAGTGTACCGTACAGATACTCGCCGGTGTTGTTGTCGGTATCGGCATCGGAACGGGAGTTCCTGAACGCGTTGCAGGTCTCCTCAACCAGCGTTACGCCGGATTTGATCACGGCAAACTGCTGTAAGGTCTTATAGTGCGGTGATTTTTCCGCCCATACCCAGATCGTTCCGCTGGCGTCGTCATACAGATCGGACGTGATATCTCCGTCTATTACAAGGGAAACCGCGTTGAGAGAATTCTCCGGACCTTCGTATCCCGCTATAAAGATGTCCTGACGGTCCTGACCGTCCGCGTTGATGCAGATGTTACCGGTAGAATAGTTGATACCGCCGCCGGCGTCAACGCCCTTGCCGCCGAAGTACGGTTTTCCGGAGATGTGCATTACTGAGCCCTGCGCCAGGTAGATGCCGGCGCCTTCTCCGCCCTTCGTTCCGTCTACGACGTTAAGGTTGATCGTACCGCCGGTAACCGTCAGTTTTCCGCCGTCCGCGACATATATCGCGCCGCCGCGGCCTTCCGACAGCGAATTCATCAATGACGCACCGCTCTGTACAGTCAGCTCACCGCTGCCCGTTACGTAGACGATACCGCCGTCGCCGCCGGTGTAACCGACTTCCGTGTTTGCCTGCGGCATTTTGCCGTCAATGTCTATGTTGTTTAAGATAAAGCTTCCGTTTTCGACCTTGAACATGGAATTCATACCGAATCCGCGCCCGATCGTCGCCGTGCTGCCGTATCCGTAGTACGGATACATTTCCGCGCTCTTGCTCGCCGTCGTCAGCGTTATCGTTCTGTCGTTTTTAACGCTTGACATACTCTTTGCCGTGACGTCCGTAAGCATTTCTATATGGTAGGTCTTAGTCGAGTATTCCTCATACTCATACCTGTGCGACGCCGAATTATACGAAGACGTGTACAGGGTCTTGCCGTTTGCGTGTGTGAACGCTTCTTCAAACGTCATATACGCGGTCGGCATGTACCTTGCCTCACTATAAGAAATGATATTGCCGTTATCGAACCACTTGTAATTGTACGTTTCCAGGAAATACAACTGCGTGTTATTTCTTGTCGTGATCTTGGATACCGGACGCAGGTTCTTGAATTCCACGTAGGATTTATAGCGGTCCTCTACCGATGTATTATCGGCGTTTTCACCGGCATTTTCATCAGCGTTTTCACCGGCGTTTTCACCGATGTATCCCTTTATGACTACGCTTTGCTCATTTTGCGTATATCCTTTTTCAGGTGTGAATACGGCTTTCTGGCCGGGCGTTAACAGCTCTTCTATCTCATAGTTAAGACCGTCCGGAAGCTTCTGAGCTATAACGGTTTCGCCGTCCTTCAGTACAAGATCCTCGAGCTTAAGGTTATCGCCGTTTTTAACGACCCTCTTTACAGCCACGCCGTTTACAAAGTAAAGTTCACCGTACTTTGCTTTGTCATCAGCCGGGCTGTTGATAGTATCCGCCGCCGTGCCGTCTCTTGCCACGCCGCTGAGCTTTACTCTGAACGCAAACGGTTCATTCTTGTCGGTATCAACGGAGCTTATGACCGTATTCGTGATTTCAAGCGTGAAGCTTTCTACCCAATAGATCTGCTTGTCGGAGCTCGTCTGTCCCGGTTTGCGTCCGCCTTTAAGACCGTTACGGTCGTTTGTGAAGATGTACAGGCAGGATGTGTCTTTGCTGTCAATATACTGACCGAAGGGATCGCCTTCGCCGCCGTGTTTATCATAAAGCGTCTCGTTTCCGCTCGTATCGTCACCGGGTACGTAAACGCCGATTCTTGCGCCGTTTGAGATCTTATTTGCATTTATGATCGTTGTAGAATCAAAATCAAGCTGAACGTTGCAGACTTTTCCGGGGGCGTCATTCGCCGCGTCACACGTGTTGCCGGTTATTCTCGGTGCGGCACTGAATATGAGCTGCGCTCCGCTGCCGGTAGCAACACCGCCGCCTTTTTCGGATGCGCTGTTGTCCATGATGAAGCCGCCGGATATTGTAAACTTCTTACCGCCGTCAACGTACACAGCACCGCCGTTCTTTGCCCTGCAGCCGCTTATCGTACCGCCGTTGATGATACCGTTCTGTTTACCGTCATTTACTATGTCGGTATAGTAGATAGCACCGCCGTTATTTGTCGCGGTACACGTCTGTATCCTCACCGCCGTTATGGTCATCGTACCTTTGTTTACGTAAACCGCGCCGCCGTTATCTGCGTTGCATCCGGTTATATTGCCGCTTATAAGTCTGAGATAACCTCTCTGCGGATTATTGGTCTTTGTTTGCGAATTCATATAGATCGCGCCGCCGTTTCCGGTTGTGGAGCAGTTGATTATCGTACCGCCGTTAAGGTTGAAATCGCTCCATTCAACGTCTACTGCGCCGCCTGCTCCCGACGTACGGGAGTTTTGCAGGATCGCGTTTTCACCGAGTTCGCATTTTATGCCGCCGATATCTGAAATGTATATCAGTGCCCCATTTGCGGAACAAGTCAATCCGTTATTTGCGCCGCCGTCGATCGTTATATCCTTGAAGGTAAGGTTGCATTTTACGTAGAACATCGTTTTGTCGGTAAATCCGCTTCGGATTATCGTACACGTTGTTCCCACTGTACCTCTGTACGGATATATCGAATCGTCTGATCTCGCCGTTGTCAGGA
>CADBSB010000068.1 GCA_902797235.1 uncultured Ruminococcus sp.
CGAACATAATCGTATGGGCTGTCGGCGGTATAATGGTCATCACCGGATATAACAATATGACGTACGGCACGCTGATGGCGTTTATCGCTTATACCGCGCTTATGAACGAGCCGATGTATATGTTCGTGGATATGATATACTGGTTCTCCGACTGCACCAACGCTGCCGAACGTCTGTTTGAAATAGCCGACGCGGAGCCGGACGTAAGGGAAAAGGAAGACCCCGTTTCACTCGGTGAAATGCAGGGTAGTATTGAATTCAGAAACGTTGAGTTTTCCTATGTAAAAGGCAAAAAAGTAATAGACGGCATTTCGTTTGATATAGAAGCCGGACGGTCTATCGGCATCGTCGGTCACACGGGCGCGGGAAAGAGCACTATTGCAAATCTTATTATGCGTCTGTACGACGTTGACAGCGGCGAGATACTGATAGACGGCGTGAACATAAAAGATCTGTCGTTTGACGAGCTGCGCAAAAACGTCGGCATCGTCTCGCAGGAAACGTACCTGTTCGTCGGCACTATCGCGGACAATATAAGATACGCCTGCCCGGACGCCACGCTTGAGGACGTTATTGCAGCGGCAAAAATATCCGGCGCGCACGATTTTATAGTGAAGCTGCCGGACGGCTACGATACGAAGGTCGGCTTCGGCTATAAGGAATTATCGGGCGGCGAACGCCAGCGCGTTTCCATAGCCCGCGCCGTTCTGCTCGATCCGAAGATACTTATACTTGACGAGGCGACGGCGGCGATGGACACGCAGACGGAGCGCAAAATCCAGGAGGCTTTGACGGTGCTGTCAAAAGGCAGGACCACGATAATGATAGCCCACCGCTTATCCACACTGCGCGACGTTGACAAGCTGGTCGTCATAGAAAACGGAAAGATGCCGGAATACGGCAGCCACGACGAGCTTATAAGAAAGAAAGGGATCTATTTCAATCTCTATAAGCTCCAGCTTGAAGCGTTAAAGAACATAGGAGTTGAAGAATAATGGAAGATACGAAAAAAACGACGCTGTCGGACGTTATCAAAATAGAATACTTGAATTCCGAAAACGCTGTTTTTGCGGATAAAAACGGCTTTATTTCAATGAAATACAAGCCCGAAAACTCGGATGAAAAAGAGTACGACAGAGTATTTTTACACCGCGGCTTTCCGAATGAATTGACGGATAAATATATCAGCGTGCTTGACCGCGACAATAACGAAATAGGCATGATACGCGATTTGAACGATTTTGGCGATTCGGCAAAAGCGCTTTTGCAGCGCGAATTAAAGCGTAAATATCACGTATTCACGATCAGAAAAATAAAGTCCGTCAAGGAAAAATACGGTTATTCGTACTGGAACGTGACGGACGAGACAACAGAGCGTGAATTCACCGTTCAGGACACGTATAAAAGCATAACAAAGATAACGGCGGACAGGGTATACGTTACCGATATAGACGGCAACAGATACGAGATACCGTCTTTATCGCAGCTTGACAGAAGATCGGCGAAAAGGATAGAAATCTTCTTATAAGGGTAAAAATGAAGAAGCAGTTATTAACACCGGAAAAGAAAAGGGAAAAGCTTATAAAAAGACTGCCGTATGATAACGACGACGGTGTTATAATCACGGCTTTCAGCCACGATATAGACGAAAACGGCGAGCTTGCCGACGGTGCCGTTATGATAACGGAAAAATACGTAACGTCGTATATCGACGGCAAGCTCATATCAAAGATCACAATATCGGACTGTGAGAAATTCGATTACAGGATGCTCGTCGGCGCGTGCGAGCTTACCGCCACGGATAAGGAAGGCGAGCATCTGATCTGCCGCGCCTCGGCGTCCGAGTGCGAGATGATCGCAAAAAACGCGCACAGACTGCAAATGTATAAAGAAACGGGCAAATACACGCCCGACAGCGAATTGAAGATCGTAACCGTCTGCCCTAAATGCGGCAGAGAACTGAAAGGCAGAAACACCGTCTGCGTCAAATGCGCGGACAAAAAATCCATGTTTTTGCGCCTTTTCAAAATGTCTTTGCCGTACAAATGGTACATAATAGGCTCGATCGTGCTTTTCGCCGCGGGCTTTGCTTTAAGTCTGGTCGGTCCGTACGTAAACAAACTTTTGGTCGATGGATATATAGATAACGCGGCGGTGAAAGAGGCGGCGCGGAGCGGCGGCTTGTCGACCGTCATAGGCGGATTTTTACTTACGATACTTTTAATGGTACTTCTGCGGATAGGCTCTTCCGTTATTACGTCGCTCCGAAACCTCGCCGTTATGCAGGCGGGCACGGGTCTTATAGTAGACTTGCGCAGTCTGGTATTTGAAAAAATACAGCAGCTGTCCGTCAAAAAAGTGTCACGCCGTACCTCGGGCGAGCTAATGCGGCGTGTAACCGGCGATACGGCGATGATAGAAAACTTTGTCGTCGGTCAGATGCCGAATATAGTAACGCAGGCCGTTTTGCTTGTTGCCGTCGGAATAATACTGTTTATATACGACCCGTTTCTCGCGTTCCTCATACTCATTCCCGTTCCGCTTTGTCTGTTTTTGATATATCTTTCAAACGAGTTTTTCAGGACTATATACGGCAGACAATGGGAGGCCGAGGCGCGCTCCGGCTCGGTCTTGTTCGATATTTTCTCAGGCATACGCGTCGTAAAGGCGTACAGAACGGAGAAAAAGGAGCATGACAGATTTGATAAAGCCGCGGCGGAGGAGAGGGATATATCGATAAAAAACGAGACGATGTTCAACGTGGTAGACCCTATAATCATGTTCGTTTTGAACATCGGCAGTCTGTTTTTGATGTACTACACCGGCTCAAAGATACTCGGCAGGACGATGACGCTCGGCGACGCGGCGATGTTATCTACCTACGTCACGCTTATATACGGTCCTATCGACTGGATAGCGTACCTTCCGCGATTATTGAGCAACACTATCACAAGGGTGGTAAAGGTATTCGACATAATCGACGAAAAGCCGGATATAGCGGATAAAGCCGACGCGCAAAATTTCGATATAAACGGCGATATAGAGATAAACGACCTTTCCTTCGGATACGACGAAGGCGTTGACGTGCTGAAGCATATAAATCTGAGCATAAAAAAGGGCGATATGGTAGGCATCGTCGGCAGATCGGGCGTCGGCAAGTCAACGTTAATAAACCTCATAATGCGTATGTACGACCCGGACGGCGGAAGTATAAAAATCGACGGCGTAGATCTCTGCGATATTTCGCAGAGCTGCCTAAGATCACAGATAGGCGTTGTTTTGCAGGAGACGTTTTTGTTCAAGGGCACGATATACGATAACATAGCTTACGCCAAGCCCGGCTGCGATCCCGAAACCGTCCTCGCCGCGTCAAAGGCGGCGGGCGCGCACGGCTTTATAATGCGCCTGCCCGACGGCTACGATACGGTCATAGGTGAGAACGGTCACACGCTCTCCGGCGGCGAACGCCAGCGTATCTCGATAGCGAGAGCGCTACTGCACGACCCGAAAATACTGATACTTGACGAGGCGACAGCTTCGCTCGACACGGAGACGGAGAAGAACATACAGGACACGCTGCAAAAGCTCATAAAGGACAGAACGACGATAGCGATAGCGCACCGCCTGTCAACTCTGCGCAACGCCACGTTTCTCGTAGTGCTCGATAAAGGCACCGTCGCGGAAACCGGCACGCACGAGGAGCTTATGAGAAAGAAAGGTATTTACTATGGTCTCGTCATGGCGCAGAGACAAATGTCGAGCAGGAATAAAAAGCTGAATTTGCAGAAAGCAAATTCAATTTAGCTGCGCGGAGCGCAATTCAGTAAAAAGCTGCATATGCTGTCGCAAGCTAAATTCGGCTGCGCCGAGCTAAATTTGCTGACGCAAGCTAAATTCGGCTTCGCCGAGCTAAATTTGCTGACGCAAGCTGAAAAAGTTGTTTTTATAAAACACTTGACAAATTAAAAAATATGTGGTATAATCCGCATATCTGCTATGATGAAGACAGTAGCGTAAGCAATGACGAGCGTCAGCGAGCCGTGTACGGTGTGAGACGGCAGCCCGCCGCGTACGTGAATATCACTTCGGAGCAGCATACCGAAAGAAAACGAGTAGGCTATGCCGTATCCTCCGCGTCAGAGAGGGAGCATATGTTTGTATGTTTTGTGATAATGTATAACTATGCTCTCATTATAATGAGAGCATTTTGATTTAAGGAGAGACTATGTACAACAAGGTCGACACGTCACTTGATTTCGTCTCACGTGAAAAAAGCGTGAGAGAATTCTGGGAAAAAAACAAAATATTTGAAAAGAGCATGGAGCTCCGCGAGGGACAGCCCGATTTCACGTTTTACGACGGACCTCCCACGGCAAACGGCAAGCCGCATATAGGTCACGTTCTGACGCGCGTTATAAAGGATATGATC
Organism: uncultured Ruminococcus sp.; assembly: GCA_902797235.1. Taxonomy (GTDB): domain Bacteria; phylum Bacillota; class Clostridia; order Oscillospirales; family CAG-272; genus UBA1248. The sequence continues at coordinate 4,430 of CADBSB010000068.1, forward strand.
CCGCGCTACAGAACGATGAAGGGCTATCACGTCCTGCGCAAAGCCGGCTGGGACACGCACGGTCTGCCCGTTGAAATAGAGGTCGAAAAGCTTCTCGGTTTAAACGGCAAGGACCAGATAGAGCAGTACGGGCTTGAACCGTTTATCAAAAAATGCAAAGAGAGCGTTTGGAAATACAAGGGTATGTGGGAGGATTTCTCCGGCACCGTCGGCTACTGGGTCGATATGGACAACCCCTATATAACCTACGATAACAACTACATAGAATCGGAATGGTGGGCGTTAAAGGAGATATGGAACAAGGGCTTACTTTATAAGGGCTTTAAAATCGTTCCGTACTGCCCGCGCTGCGGCACGCCCTTGTCGTCCGCGGAGGTATCGCAGGGCTACAAGACCGTAAAAGAGCGCTCCGCCGTCGTAAGATTTAAATGTGTGGGCGAGGACGCGTATTTCTTGGCTTGGACGACCACTCCGTGGACGCTTCCGTCTAACGTCGCGCTCTGTGTAAACCCGACCGATACGTACGTAAAGGTCAAATGCGTTGACGGCTACACGTATTATATGGCGAAAGCTCTGCTCGACACGGTCCTCGGAAAACTCTCGGAAAACGGCGAAAAAGCGTATGAGATAGTGGAAGAATACGCAGGAAAAGAACTTGAATATAAAGAGTATGAGCCGCTGTTCAACTGCTCGAAGGTCGTAGCGGACAAGCAGGGTAAAAAAGGATATTACATAACGTGCGATAATTACGTTACGATGTCCGACGGTACCGGCATAGTCCACATAGCGCCCGCCTTCGGTGAGGACGACGCGAACGTCGGCAGAAAATACGATCTGCCGTTCGTCCAACTCGTCAACGGCAAGGGCGAAATGTGCGACGGCGCGCCGTGCGAGGGTATGTTCGTCAAGAAAGCCGACCCGGAGATAATAAGGCAGTTAAAGGAAGAGGGCAAGCTGTTCGACGCGCCGAAATTCGAGCACGAATATCCGCATTGCTGGCGCTGTGACACGCCGCTTATATACTACGCACGCGAATCGTGGTATATAAAAGAGACAGCCGTGCGTGACGATCTTTTAAAGAACAACGACACGGTAAACTGGATACCCGAATCCATAGGCAAGGGTCGTTTCGGCAACTGGCTTGAAAATATACAGGACTGGGCGATCTCCCGCAACAGATACTGGGGCACTCCGCTCAATATCTGGGAATGCGAATGCGGCAATCTCGAATGTATCGGCTCCCGCGCGGAGCTGGCGGAGAAGACCGGCGATCCCGGGACGGCGAAGGTGGAGCTGCACAAGCCGTATATAGACGCCGTCACGTTCAAATGCCCGAAGTGCGGCAAGATGATGCACAGAGTTCCCGAGGTCATAGACTGCTGGTTCGACTCCGGCGCCATGCCGTTTGCGCAGTGGCATTATCCCTTTGAAAATCAGGACCTTTTCAAAACGCAGTTCCCGGCGGATTTCATATCGGAAGCTATAGACCAGACGCGCGGATGGTTCCACTCTTTAATGGCGGAATCAACACTTCTGTTCAACAAGAGCCCGTATAAGAACGTAATAGTCTTAGGTCACGTTCAGGACGAAAACGGACAGAAAATGTCAAAATCCAAGGGCAACGCCGTCGACCCGTTCGAGGCGCTCGACGCGCACGGCGCGGACGCGATACGCTGGTATTTCTATTCGAACAGCGCTCCGTGGCTGCCCAACCGTTTCAGCAAAGCCGCCGTCGTCGAGGGACAGCGCAAATTCATGGGAACGCTTTGGAACACGTACGGATTTTTCGTACTGTACGCCAATATCGATAAGTTTGACGCGTCAAAGCACACGCTTGAATACGATAAACTTCAAGTCATAGACAAATGGGTGCTCTCAAAGCTCAATTCGCTTATAAAGACGGTTGACGAACACCTTGATAATTACAGGATAACCGAGACGGCGAGAGCCATGGAGAAGTTCGTTGACGAGCTCTCCAACTGGTACGTCCGCCGCTGCCGCGAGCGCTTCTGGGCGAAAGACTGCGACGACGACAAGGTCGCCGCGTATATGACGCTTTACACCTGCCTTGTGACGTTCGCAAAGCTCTCTGCGCCGCTCATCCCGTTTATGGCGGAGCAGATATATCAGAACCTTGTCGTAAACCTCGACAAGACCGCGCCGGAATCCGTGCATCTCTGCGATTATCCGACGGCTGACGAAAAATATATCGACACAGAGCTTGAAAAGACGATGGACGAGGCGGTGAACATAGTTTCCCTCGGCAGAGCTTGCAGGAACGCCGCCGTCATAAAGAACAGACAAGCGCTGTCGGTAATGTATATAAACGCGCCGACGAAGTTAAACGAGTTCTATACCGATATAATAAAGGACGAGCTTAACGTCAAATCAGCACAGTTTACGGACGATTTAAGAGCCTTCACGACTTATTCGTTCAAGCCGCAGTTAAAGACGCTCGGAAAGAAACTCGGCAAGAACATAAACGCTTTCCGCGAATATCTTACGACAATCGACGGCAACGCCGCGATGGACGAGATAAACGAAACGGGTGGCTTGAAGGTCACGCTTGACGGCCAGGAATTGTTTATCGAAAAAGAGGATCTGCTGATAGACGCCGCGAAGGTCGAGGGCTACGAATCCGTCTCCGATTTCGGCGTGACGGTAGTGCTCGATACGAAGCTGACTGAGGCGTTGATAGAGGAAGGCTTCGTCCGCGAGGTGATATCCAAGCTTCAAACCATGCGCAAGGACGCCGGTTTTGAGGTAATGGACAGGATAAACGTAACGCTTAAGGTCTGCGACAAGATAAAGACGTACGTCAATAACAACATGGAGCAGATAAAGGACGAAACGCTCGCCGACACGGTCGAATTTACAGAGCCGAAGGGCTACGTAAAGGACTGGAATATAAACGGAGAAGACTCCGTCTTCGGCGTGGAAAAAGTATAAAGACAAGGGGCTGACGAAAACCGCCAGCCCTTTTAACGTCCCGCAAGGGACAATTCATTTTACTTTATATTCTTCCGCCCGCTTTATATAATCCAAGAAAAACGGCTCGTTTTTGACCGGATCGAACCAGCCCCACGTTTTAAGATAACCCGCGACGTCGCAGAAGGGGCGCTCTTTGAAAACGTCATTTTCGTACAGTTCTTCCTTCGTACCGTCCGGCATGATTAACAGATTGCTTCCTTTTTTCGCCTTAATGCTGCCGAAAAGCCACGGCGCGCCGAGGGGAAGCTCGGTACCCTTCGGTATTTCCGCCCATTTTTCAAAATACGTAAACGCCGTGTCAAGGTGCTTTTTCGCTTTCTCGTTTTCACCCATACTGAACAGCGCGGCGGAGGCAATAAGACATTTATGAGCGTATAAGCCGTACCATATCCCGGGCAGAACTCCGTCCTCGCCGAAGCTCTCCATAAGCCGCATGGCGAACTGATTGAACGCCGCCGGCATTCTGCCGTCGTACATATTTATCGGCGCCGCGTCCTCCGACGAATAAACGGAGCGGAGCACCGACGAGGCGGACGCGAGCACGGCGGACTGATACCGAAGAACAAGCTCCTCGTACGCTCTCTGTTCGCCCGATAACGTCATATATACGAGCGTTTCATCGTCATACTGCAGCCGCATATAATTCTCCTTTCCGATAAAATTTCGTTGCAACACCATAAAGACACAACAGACGGTAAAAAGGTTGGGAGTTTTTTGAAAATTTTTTTATTTTCAGGCCATTATAACATTTAAAACACACAAAGTCAAGATTATCTTTAAACAAACTGTCTTGACTTTTTTAATTTAATAGGGTATAATTAACAAAAATATGTATAATAAAACTATCGGGAAAATATATGAACGCTTTAACTGTTATCGGACAGGTCGTGGGGCTGCTCGCCGCGGCGGTGATGATATTTTCGTTTCAGTTAAAAGAGAATAAAAAGCTTTTCACGGCGCAGGTGATATCTACCTCGCTTTTTACCCTGCATTATATGTTTTTGGGGCTCGGGGGCGACTATTCGGCTTATTCCGGTATGGCGCAGAATTTCGGCGGGCTTTTGCTCCGCGTCGTGCTTTTATTATCGGAAAAATTCAAAAAATTCGGCTCTCCCGTCGCCATGGCGGTCGTCTGCTCCTATTGCGCCGTGACGTCCGTTCTGACGTACAACGCGGAAAACCCGCTCTGCATACTTCCCATGGTCGGAAACCTTATTTTAGCGGGCGCCATGTTTACGAAAAATCCGAACGCGATAAGGCTTGGGCAGTTGTCCGTAACGTCGCCTTGCTGGCTTGTATATAATATCTCCGTATTTTCCATATCCGGCATAATTACGGAATCGTTCAATATCATATCGATCGCGATCTACTACGTAAGACAGTACGTGAAAAAGAAGAAAGAAAAGGAAAAAACCAATGAAAAAAGCGAAGATAACGGTCCTGGGCAGCTATAATACGGACCTTACTCTGAACGTTCCGCATCTGCCGGCTGACGGCGAGACTGTGTTCGGTACGCAGATGAAATACAATCCCGGCGGCAAGGGCTCAAACCAGGCGGTAGCCGCGCACAGAGCCGGAGCGGACGTTACCTTTATCGCAAAGGTAGGCTGTGACGGTATGGAAAAGGTCGGCTTTGAGCTTTATGAAAAAGTGGGCCTGCCGACGGACAATATAATTCGCGACGAAACGGTAAGCACGGGCGTCGCCGCGATCGAGGTCGACAACGTCACCGCGCAGAACAGGATCATAGTCATCCCCGGCGCGAATATGCGCATAACGGCGGACGAGGTGCGCGAAAGGGAAGAGCTTATCGCAAATTCGGACATACTGCTCTTGCAGCTTGAAACAAGCAGGGAATCAATATTAGAGGCGGTGAAGATAGCCAAAGCGCACGGCGTTAAGGTCGTTTTAAATCCCGCGCCGTTTTCCGACGTTGTTTTCGATATAATAAAAGACGTTGATATAATAACGCCGAACGAGACGGAGGCCGATCTTATTGCTCCGGGACATGACGGCAATTTCCAATGGGCGGCGTCCGATATGATCGGCATGGGCTGTAATAACGTTATAGTCACGGTAGGCAAACAGGGAAGCTATTACAAGGGCGTAAAGGGCGAATTCGTCATACCCGCAAAGCCCGTAAAAGCGGTCGATACGACCGGAGCGGGCGACGCGTATAACGGCGCGCTCTGCACGGCTCTTGCCGAGGGCAAAAGCATGGTCGACGCTATGAAATTCGCGTCCGCCTTCGCATCGTTATCGGTCACGCGCCCGGGCGCGGCGTCAAGTATGCCAAGTAGAGAAGAAACAGAAGAATTTATGAAAGAGTGAGTATGAAAAAGCTGCTTGCAATAGACGGAAACAGCATAATAAACCGCGCGTTCTACGGTATAAGGCCGCTTACAAACAAGGACGGGCTTTATACGCACGCGGTGTACGGTATGCTGAATATCATAACGTCGCAGATGCAGAACGTACAGCCGGATATGACGGTAGCGGCGTTCGACTTGAAAGCTCCGACGTTCCGCCATAAAATGTACGACGGCTACAAGGCGAACCGTAAGGGAATGCCCGAAGAGCTTGCCGTTCAGCTGCCCTACGCGAAACAGATGCTCGACGACATGGGCATAACCGTGACGAGCGTCGAGGGGTACGAGGCGGATGATATTTTAGGAACGCTGTCGTCGTTTTCAAGCGACGATCTGCACGTTTATATCTTAACCGGCGACCGCGATTCGCTCCAGCTCATATCGGAAAACTGCTCCGTCCTGCTCGTCACCACGGGCGAGACGATTGAATACAACAGAGACGTGTTTTTTGATAAATACGGTATTGAGCCGTCCGAGTTTGTCGATGCGAAAGCGCTGATGGGCGATACCTCCGACAATATCCCGGGCGTCCCCGGCATAGGCGAAAAGACGGCGATGAAGCTTATAGCGCAGTACAAGAATATCGACGCGCTTTACGCTGATATCGAAAACGCCCCCGTCGGTGCGTCCGCAAAGCAGAAGCTGAAAGACGGCAAGGAAAGCGCGTATATGTCGGAGAAACTCGCTTTGATCTGCAAGACCGCGCCGCTTCCGTTCACACTTGATCAAGCGGAAGCGAAAAAAGAAGACAGAGACGCGCTTTTGAAGCTTTTGACCGAGCTTGAATTTTCAAACTATATAAAGCGCCTGGGTCTGGACAAGGTCGAAAACAAGGATGAAAAGATCTATTTTGAAATAACGGACAAAGCGCCGGATACGAAGGACGTTTTGTATTCGTTATACAGAGGCGAATACTGCTTTATATACGACGGTGAAAAGGGTCACGCGATAAAAGGCGGGCTGTCAGAAGAATTTTTGAAAAACAACAGATTTATTCTGTCCGACGCAAAAGCCGAATATTATATATCGGACGTAACGAACGTCGTATTCGACACGTCCGTCGCCGCCTACCTGATAAATTCGAACGAGGGCGACTATTCGCCGGAAAAGCTGTCAATGCGTTATCTCGGCAAACTGCCGAATACGGAAACGGAAATAAACGATAACGGAGTGAGTTCAACTGAAACGACCGTCTGTAAAAATCTTTTTGAATTGTACGGCATACTGTCAAAACGCATATCGGACGAGGGCGTAGAAAGTCTTTATTACGACACGGAGCTCCCGCTCTGCCGGGTGCTGTACGTCATGGAAAAGCACGGCTTCCGCGTAGATACGGACGGTTTGTCAAAGTTCGGCGTAAAGCTGAACGAGCGGCTGTCCGCGATAAAGGACAGGATATATATGCAGACGGGCGAGGAGTTCAATATCAACTCGCCCAAGCAGCTCGGCCACGTTCTGTTCGAGGTACTTCATCTGCCGACGGACAAAAAGACGAAAACGGGCTATTCCACAAGCGCCGAGGTGCTTGAAAAGCTGCGTTACGTTTCGCCGGTCATCGACGATATACTTGAATACAGAGCGATAACGAAGCTTATCGGCACGTACGTGGACGGGATGATCGCCGTCTGCGACGAAAACGGCGTGATACACACGAGCTTCAATCAGACCGTAACGGCGACCGGGCGCTTATCGTCAAAGGAGCCGAATTTGCAGAACATCCCGATAAGGACGGAGCTCGGCAGGGAACTGCGCAAATTCTTCGTCCCGAAAAACGACGGGTACGTTCTCGTTGATGCGGACTATTCGCAGATAGAGCTGCGCCTGCTCGCCGCCGTTTCGGGCGACGAAACGATGATCTCGGCGTTCGGGGAGGGCAAGGACATACACGCCTCCACCGCGTCAAAGGTCTTCCGCGTGCCGCTCGATATGGTGACGCCGGAGATGAGAAAACGCGCAAAGGCGGTCAATTTCGGCATAGTCTACGGCATCGGCGCGTTCTCACTTTCGCAGGATATACACGTATCAAAAAAAGAAGCGGAGAGGTATATAAACGATTATTTATCGACCTACCCGTCGGTCAAAGAATATCTTGAAAACATAAAGGCCGAGGCGAAAAAGAACGGCTACGTCAAAACGCTTTTCGGCAGAAGACGGTATATACCCGAGCTGTCGAGCGCAAAGAAACCGGAGCAGGCTTTCGGCGAGCGCGTGGCGATGAACAGCCCGATACAGGGCACCGCCGCGGACGTAATAAAAATAGCGATGGTAAACACGTACAACGCTTTAAAAAGCAGCGGTCTCGACGCGCACCTGATATTGCAGGTACACGACGAGCTGATAATCGAAACCAAGGCGGAATACGCGGATAAAATAAAAGATCTGCTCGAAAACGAAATGGAAAACGCGGTGAAGCTGCCCGTCAGACTGTCAGTCGAGGCGACGAGCGGAAACACCTGGTATGAATGTAAATAGGAGGCGGAATATGAATATCAAAAAGGCAGTATGTATAATTCTTGTTTTGGCGTCGTTTATACCGTGCTTCGCTTCCTGCTCGTATATTGAAAGATTCACGCCGAAGAAACCGCAGACGGCAAAGTACGAGAATTCCGATTATCACTTTACCCTGACTTATCCCTCGTATTTCAGCGAAATAAAGGAGATCCCGTCGGAAGAAAACGACGACGAGTACAGGATAGAGTTAAGACACGGGAAAAACGATATGATAGTCGTCGATATATCGTACAAAACCGCGTCGAACTTATATGAATTCGCGGAGCTGTCGAATTTTGACAAGAGCAAAATAACGCCTCTTTCAATGTCCGTGTTCCCGAACGCGATAAACAGCTTTTCGTACGATAAGCGCGTAAATCTGTCGTTTCAGAAGCCGGCGTTCTACATCTACGCGATGACAAAACGTATGCTTTATACGATAAGCTACGAGTACGACAGCGATAACGAGAACGGTTCAGCCGTTTGCGACGCACTCGCGTTTGAATTCGACACGTACGCAAACGTTCCGAAGGAAAGCCAGTTCATGTCGCCATCCTACGTTTTGGCGTACGGTTATTCATCCGTAACGGCGCCCGCGGACGCAACGGTCATGCTTTATCCGAACCCCTCGCATATGTCGGCGATAAAGCTTGACGAGGAGACCGGCAGCGTTGTAAATCAGCTGTATTACGCGTACAGAAGGATAACCGAGGTGACGGGATATTCTTACTTTGTCCACGATCTGCCGGAGACGGCAAGCTTCACGATTTCCGAGCTTGCGAAAAACGAGTACGACGAGAATATGGCGGCGGTACTGACCGAGCTTCTGGGCACGGGATCGGGCGTTACGAATATAAGGATGGATGAAAAAGGAACGTATTCAAACGAGCGTCTTGTAAATTACAGAAAGATATATTTCACCTGCTATTACAACGGCAAGCCGGCGTCCGGCACCGTATCCGTCGGTTTTACGTCGATGTTAAAGCCTTACCGCAGCGTTTATCTTATTATTAACGACGCGTCGGCGGCCGAGCGCGTGAATTACGAATGTACGCTCAAATCCATAAAAATATAAAAAAGAACATAATAACATCTTGACAAATCAAAATTTTACGTGTATAATATAAACAATCAGCAGGTTTATACTTGCAGATATATTTCACATTTATTTTAAACGGAGGTAATAATGAAAAAATTCATTTCCATTTTGGTTGCGGTCGTAATGCTTGCGGCATTGATCCCCGCTACCGTAAATGCAGACGACGACTACGTTATATCCGGTGACAACGGTCACGTTATCGTTCCGTATACCACGGGCGACGGTATCACGATAGACGGTACTCTTGCACAGGGCGAATGGTCCGAAACAAACAAGCTTTCCCTTGACGGCACCGGCACAATGGTTTGCTTCACTGGGGAGACCTTTGAAGGCCACATCGACTTCTATTATTCCTGGGGCGACAAGGGCCTTTACATGGCTGCTATAGTTCATGACGATCTCGTAGGCGACGGCGCGGCGATTAATGAATCCACGCTTTCCACCCGTTTCCAGATCGCTTTGAACCCCGCAGGCATAATCTGCGACAGCTGGCCCGGACTGTTCTTCTCAGTTTGCCCGGTCATAGACAGCGACCAGGTCATACTTATGAAGCACAACTGGGAAACCAGCGCTGACGGCGGCACGTTCGTTGAAGAAGAAGACGGCTTCACCGGCAAATACACATTCATCACCGAGGGCGAAAGCATAATCGGTTGGAATATGGAATGCGTAATTCCGTGGGCTCTTATAGCCACGCCGGACAGATACGCCGACCTTGACGAGACGGACGAGATCACGCTCGACCACTTCAACCCGAAGGACGAAAACCGTAAGAGAGCGTTCTGCACGGCTCAGATAGCATACGTACAGTGCAACACCTCTACCGGCGGTGTTTATGCAACCGCTCGTACCTGCACGGACGGCGATCCCTCCATCTGGACGATCGACTCATACGACCTTATCCTTCACTTCGCTCTCCCGGAAGAGATCAACAACCCCGTAACAGAGACTGAGTATTTCCAGCCCGCCGCTCCCGACACGACCGATGAGCAGACAACGGAAGCTCAGACGACCGAGGCTGACACCACCACCGAAGCCACCACTACCGAGGCGGATACCACTACCGAGGCTGCTAACACGACCGATAAACCGGCTGGCACCACCAAGACCCCCGAGACCACAAAAGACAACGGCTCGCAGGGCGGTCCGAACACCGGTATCATAATCGGTATAATCATCGCGGCTGTTGTTGCGGTAGCTGCCATAGTTGCTGCGATAGTATTCAGCAAAAAGAAGAAAAAATAATTATTAAAATATCTTATAAGAAAATTAAATGTGAGATATAAATAAAACGGGCTGCCCTCGGGCAGTCTGTTTTATTAAATGAAGACGTCCGCGGAGCGGACTAATGAAGACGCTGGCGCTGATGAAGACGTCCGCAGAGCGGACTAATGAAGACGCCGGCGCTAATGAAGACGTCCGCAGAGCAGACTAATGAAGACGCCGGCGCTGATGAATAGTTTAATAACGGGAGGGGAGACCCATCCCATACGGAGACGGCGAACGTTTTTTTCCATTCTCCGCCGGGAGAAGGTGACGCGAAGCGACGGATGAGACTTATGCCGCCCGACATCGAATTATTCGCACTCCGAGCCTCATACACCGTAAACGGTCCCCATTCCCCCCGAAGGGAAGATATAAAAAATCAGGCCGCCTTCCGGCAGCCCGATTTTTATTTAATTTGTCTTATTTCTTTTTCTTTTTAAGAACTACGACTGCGACCACAGCTGCGATAGCTACGACCGCTGCTACTACGATAGCTATGATAACGCCGGTATTCGGACCGCCCTGAGAACCGCTGTTCGTCGTGGTTTCGGGAGCCTTGGTCGTCGGTGCGTCGGTCTTTGCTTCGGTGGTATCGTCAGCCTTCGTCGTATCGTCGGAAGGAGTCGTTACGTTATCGGTCGTATCACCGGACGGTGTGGAAGTATCCTCGGTGGTGGTATCGGTGGTCTGCTTTACGCCTGCGTACGCGTAAGCTTCTTCCTCGGATCTGAAGAAACCGATCCATGCAAGATCGAATTCCTCGCCGCCGTGATCCGTCGTAGCGTCGATGTCAAGACGGAAGCTGTTTATCTCGCCTTCCCATCTTGCCGCGCCGTCAAGATCAACGGTAACTACCATCCAGCCGTCGCCTGCTTCTTCGGCTTCATACCATGAGAAAGACGTCATGGAGTCGTTCTGTGCGGCGGTAACTTCGCCCGCGCAGTACCAGAGACCGGCGCTGTCGTAAATATCGTCAAGTCCCTTGAACTTACATGCCCATACGGGGAAGTCCGAAGCCTGGTAGATATATTCCTTGATCCTCGGGTTAATAAGTACCTGGTTGTCGCCCGTGATCGTTACGTGTAATGAACCGTCATCGTTTACGATGGAGGTCATACCGGTGCCGGGTTTACCGTCCTTTACGCTTTCGGCGGTGTAGAGCCAGCAGGGTTTGCCCGCTTCAACTTCCGGACCTTCAACACGCGGCTTGGCGTCGGAAGGAACGAACGGCTCCTGCGATTCGGTACCGGTCGGCTTTACGCCGTTGACTTCGGTAATGGTGCAGGCTACTTCTTCTTGTCTGCCCTGGTGAAGAACTATGCTTACGTACGCTTCGTTGTTTTCGAATCTGTCGAATGCTTCGGGTGCGTTCATATCAACGCCGTTGATGAATATCGCAAGCTTGCCGTCAACCTTTTTGACCTCGAATACAAGCGCTTCCTGCTCATATATGTTTGTATCAATGTTGTTACCAATGAGTTTGCACGTTGCGGGAGTATCTACGAAAGACTGAAGCTCAACTCTGTCGCCGCTGGGTCTGCAAAGAGAGAACCAGCCTTTTCCGTGAGTTGCGTCACCGGGAGTTGCCTTGGGCTCGGTCCAGAGACAGAAGGCGATCCACTTGTCAACTGCTTCTTCCGTATATTTGTCTATAACGGCGGTCATTGTAAAGCCGTTTGACAAATCTACTTTTTCTTTAAGCTGAAGGCCGCCCCAACCGTTTAGGCCCATCGCTTTAAGCTCAGTGGTGGAAGCGGAGTACATCTGAACACCGTTTTCCGTATAACGAAGTCCGGGGATCTTGGGCATATCGCTCTCTGTTTCATATGACTCCTTATAATTGCCTACGGAAGCGTAAACTTCCCACTCGTTTTCGGCAGCGTTTGCGGTGAACACGAATACCGACGCGATCATCGCGGCTGCCATAATAACAGCGAATAATTTTTTCATTATTTTCCTCCTTATAAATTCGCTTTTATACGTTCTATATTTTACGCCTTTATACCTGATTTGTCAAGTACCAAATGCGTATTATATTTGAAAAATAACAGAAAAAAGGTCAAATTTTTTATAAAATGCAAGAATTTATTATATTATATTCAATTCACCCGGATACGAGAACACGGCTTATACGCTGCGGCGCGGCGATAAAAGCCCTTTCGTAATATGAAAATTCCGTAAGATATTCGCGCACGTGACCGCCCGGAACGAGGACCGGCATACGGTTGTGGATATCGGAAATATCGTCGTCCGCCTCGCGCGTGAATATGACGAATTTCTTTATCGGACCGTATTCATTATACGCGCCCGCCATATATATTATCTCTTCGTTTATCCCGCTGAATAAATATTTCAGCTTTGTCTGCCGCGACCATTCGTAAAACCCGGTCGCCGGTATTACGCAGCGGCGGTTGAACAGCGCGTCGCGGAAAAACCGCTTGCCCGACGCCGTCTCCGAACGCGAATTTATTACGGGCTTACCGTGATCGTCGGGTGAAGGGAATCCCCAGTACGCGTATCTCGCCCTTATCTTTCCGTCGAAAAGCGTTATTATCGGCGCCGCGTCCGTCGGGTATATATCGGATAACGGCTCCTTAAACCCCGCCTGTTCGAGGAATTTTGTCATTAAACTGTCTTCGTTTTGTGTAAACACGGTGTATCTTCCGCACATAAAACCACCTTATAAATCGATTTTTATTATCTTTCTGCCGTTTATTACGATCTTTTTGCCGTCAAATTCACATTCAGCCGTTTTATCAAACGGATTTATCAGGACAGCGGTTTTTTTGCCTTCGTACTCCCACGCCGTCATTATTATCTCGGGCAGCCTGTCGCCGAATTTTGCCGCTTTACACTTAAAATCGGGCGGTATTATCATTTTGCCGTGCGTTAAGAAAGACGACAAACCGTTATCAAAAGCAGTCGAGCAGGCAAAGAGGAAGGAAAGGACCTCGTCTTTATCCGGCATTACGGAAAAATCGCGCGTGCCCCACGCGGGTGAGATATTTCCGTCCGGCGTAAGTATCACCGTCGGTATATCGCCCGCCGCGAATGAATACGCAAGGCGGTAGATAAGCGCGTCCGTCGTCTGCGGCAGAGGACAGGATACCTGATTGCCCATGAAATTGCGCAGATATTCATGGTAAAGGTACGCGTAAAGCGGTACGGGTCTGCCGAGATTATAATTCAGCTCATACCTGTTGTCGCTTAACGGCAAACTGCCGATAAACGGCTCGGCCGCAGCGGATTCGCAGCCGAGGAGCATTTTGCCCGCTTTGTTTTTCCAGTCGGACAGCATGTCCGCCATGTTTTCCGTCATCCACGGACCGGGCGTCGGCGCGTGGCCGTGATCTCTGCCGTAGCAGAGGTACTGACCGCCGCCGTGATTCTGGTCGAGTATCTGCGCGTAGTCGATACCCGCGGAAAACAGCGGAGTATAAGCTTCCGTCAGCAACTCGCGCCCTTTTTTGCACGCCGGGCAGGTGTCGTAGCCCGATCTCTGTCCCGGGCAGATCTCGCTTTTTACTACCTTGCCGTCGGGTCCCGCGCACATGGCGGAGAGCAGGTTTTCGTTCTTTATCTTTTCCGTAAGATCAAAATCCGTTATGAGATTCGATCTTTCGGTAAATCCGAAGCCGGAGCAGTAAACGCCGAGCATAAAGCCGCGCCTGTGCAGCTCGTCGCGGAAATTATAAAAGCTCTCCTCGCCGTAGGGCGGCATGACGTAGGGCGGCGCCCACGGAGCCGTGCCCTCCCAGTGCATCAAAAGCGCTAACGGCCGCATTTTCGTCCTGTAATAAACGTTATCGAGGTGCGGCAAGGCGTTTTCGTACGGGAAAAGCGCGTTCGGCTTCATTTCGTCCATATCGTGTACGCCGCGCACGGGGTATGATACCACCACCGTGTTTTTATCGTACCATTCGGGCAGAGAAGTATTGTCTTTTGATTTTTTCGCGCCCGCCGGAAGATTTTGCTCAAACCATTCTTTGTACAGATCGACGGACTTCTCCCAGCCGCCCTTACCGCCCGAGACGACGAGCGGATAGCCGACTTTTATGCTCTCACCGAAATCGCCGCCGCAGTAAAGCTTTATATATAATTCGCCGTTTCTGTCGTTTATTTCTTTGAATCCGCGCTTTTTGTCGGGCGTGAAAACGTTTATATAACCGTCCGCGCCGTTACAAGAGAACAAATAAGACGCAAGCTGTGCAAACATCATGTTCGGAAACACGGGCAGACAGCCGTATGACGGATATTTTATCGGAAAAGGCGGTATTTTCGAAACGGAATCAACGAGCGCGCCCTCGTTATACGGCAAAAGCAGATACGATCCTTCCTCGCCGCCGTCATTGCAGAGCGGTTTTACCGCGAGCGGAGCGGGAATTATCCATTCGAGGGCTGAATCCGAGCTGTTTTCGACCTCGGCATATACGCTGATCTTATCGTCCGCGGTAAACCCTATCTTTACGGCGACGGGTATCGGAAACCCCCTGAAAGTAAACGTATCACCGTCACACTTTACGGACGCCGCGTCTTCCGCGCTTATTTCGATCAAAGCGCCGTATTTTTTGCGAAAGCCCGCGCGGAAAACAGGCGAAGGAGATACAAGCGTTTCGTATCCGTCGTATTCAAGTGATATTATCCGCCTCTCGTTTATAGTCAGTTTCAGTTTTTTATCGTTTGTTGTTATCATAATTAAAACCCTCTTTTCTGCAAATCACGGACAAGCGCCAGATAAAAGCGCGTTATATCATATATGCCGTTTTTCTTTTTGTGCGAAAGCGGACGGCGCCTGAAATCAATTTCGTCTATATGCGAGATCCCTCTGTCGGACGAGCTTTTGTATACGCCTCTGAAATTGCCGTGTCTGGCGTTTCTCGGCGTTACGAGCCCGTCGTTATCGCCCTCGATACGTTTGATATAGTTGTAAAACGGAAACATCAGCGGGTCGCTGTACGGCTTTTTGAAAACGAAGGCAAAGCTCTGATAATATACGCCGTCCTTATCCGGGTTTTCACGGTTGAATTTCTTTGCGCCATCCGTCGTAAACTGCCAGCAGAGCTTGAAGCCGTCCGGCTTCTCGTCGCCCACGATTATCAGAAACAGATCGGACAAAGCCGCGCCGAGGCAGAGAAGGAACGGATATTTTTTAAGCAGTCTGTCCATCGTATACGAGCCGTTGTGCGGCGTCGATATCGTCGATATTGACGCAACGTACCTGTCCATACCGAGCGAGGATACGGCGTATCTTATATCGAGCCCGCCTTTTGAAAAGGCTATGACGTTCAGCTTTTCTGCGCCGCTTTCCTTTATTATCCCGGTTATACGTCTGCATAAAGATTTTCCGTTGTCCTCAACAGACGCGTTGCCGTCCGTATTGCTTAAATATACCTTGCAGCCCGCTTTTTCAAGCGCTTTCGGTATCCTGCCCCAGTAACCGAAAAAATCCGTATCGCGAAACCATGCTCCGTGGACGAGGAGCACGGGATATTTCAAATTTATCATCAAGTCCTCTTTTTTGCCGCTATCATATATCTGTGTATCGTACCCGATATTTTTCCCGTATTTTCTATCTCCGCCTGAAGCAAAAGAAGCTTGCCAAAGCAGTTGTCGACCGAAAAGCCGGGGAATTCCCATTCGATTATACGCGCAAACCAGACGAAGGCGCCCACGTCGTAAAACTCTATCGGTCTGTACGCCTCGTCCGCCTGCAATATCTTAAATCCCGCCTTTTCAAATCCCTTTGCCTGAATAAGAAGATTCAGATCGGGAAAAGGTATTTCAGCGTCCGGTAAGACCTTTTTTACAAGGTCTCTGTCGTTATCTGAGCCGACCTGCTCCGTCACGAACACGCCGCCGGGCTTCAATATCCTGTACGCTTCCTTTGCATCAAAATCACCGTGGCGGTTTATCACCATGTCAAAGCTGCCGTCGTCAAACGGTATTTCCGCCGCGTTTTTACAAAACCTCAAATCTATCCCGAGCGGTATGAGGCGGCTTTTGCACAACTCAAAATTCGGCGGATATCCCTCGGTCGCCGCCGTATTTTCGTAAGGGTGGCATAGCGACAAAAGATATTCGCCGCCGCCCGTGTCGTAATCGAGCAGGCGCATATCGGGCTTTAAATAACTTCTTACGATCTTATCGTAATCCCACGGCAGATCGTCCTCCTCGGAGTACCTGCCGTGCAGATGCGAAAAATCCCAGCCCTTTATATGCGCTATGCTTTCCTCGTCTTTACAGATCTTATATAATTCTTTTTCGTTCATTGTTCTTTTGAATAGTATTCTTCAAGTCTCGGTCTTGCCTGCTCGTAATATTTTTTCAGCTGCGGGTCGAACTGCGTGCCCATGCCTTCAAGCACTATGGCGTCGGCTTTTTCAAACGAGAATTTCTCTTTATACACACGTTTGCTGACGAGCGCGTCGTAAACGTCGGCAACCGCCATTATCCTTGCTTCAAGCGGTATCTCCTCGCCCTTCAGCCCGTCCGGGTAACCCTTGCCGTCGTATCTTTCGTGATGGTAATGAGCTACGTTTTCGGCTAAAATGTGGAAATACTCGTCGTCCGTGTCCTTCAATATTTCGTGTACTATCCTCGCGCCCTCTTTCGCGTGTTCTTTCATCTTCTCGCGCTCCTCGGGCGTAAACGGTCCGTTTTTGCGCAGGATAGCGTCGTCAACGGCGATCTTTCCGAGGTCGTGCATGGGCGCGGCTTTTATCAAGCATTTGCAGAATTCGTCGGACAGATTGAGCACATTGTCCTTTGTCATTTCGTCGAGCAGGATCCTCACGCCCTCGCTCGTCCTTCTGATATGTCCGCCGGTCGAATTGTCGCGGCTTTCAACCATCGTCGCCATGCCGAGGATCAGGCGGTTGTGCATATCGATCAGGCTCTCGGTCTTTTTTGCGACCTCCTTCTGCAAGTCCGAATTATATCCGTCAAGCAGCTTTATATATTTCTGATTCTGCGTGTCGTCCTCTAAAAATATCTGATAACCGCATCTTCTTCGCCCGTCGTACATATAGCTGACGGTAACGGTGTAATATCTGTCAGCGTCCGTATTATCATCGTGGTGGACGTAAAGTATTTTACCCGTGTTTTCGTTTTCACGGAAGCTGTTTATCCAGCCTGAGACCGTTTCGTTCATCGTTTTCTTATTTGTTATCGACTGATCGACGGTCAGGGCGGAAAGCCCCGGTATTATCGTCCTCGCCGTTTCGTTGCTGCCTAAATATCTGTTGTTGAAATCAACGGTGACAAATCCCGTATTGCTCGACTGCACCATTGATTCTATGACCATTTCGCTTACGTTGTAAAGCACCATACGCTGAGCGATAAAGATATATACGAGCTGGGAGAGCGTATAAGTCAGCGGAACGAGCTCTATACCGTACCTCATTGTGTAGTGATTTATAAAATAACCGACAGCGGAGAAGAGTATCGGTATGAACAGAAGCGCTAAGATTTTTCTTGACGCCTGTTTGTTTTTTATGTAAGTATAAATGATAGCCGAAAGCGAAGCCAAAAGGTAGCACGCGATGAAAATATAGAATACCGTGTGCATAAATCCGTATTCTTTATGCTGTACCCAGATTCCGCCGACCTTTTCAAGCGAAAAGCTTTTATAGAATATCGGGTATTTTCCTATCGTTAAAACGGATGAATACATGGCGATATTGAGCAGTATCATACCCATGCGCAAAAACCGGTTTATTTTTATTCCGCACAGTCCCGTGATGCACATCGTGACGAGCCACGGCAGAATACACGAGCCCACGTATATGAATTTGAGCGCAAGCATAGCGGTCTCTGCATTCTCGCACGAATACATAAGAAGAAACGCGAGGTCGATTATCGGTATGATAAGGAACACGGACGTCATATGAAAGTTGAAATGGCTGTGCCACTGGTAGCTGTATATAAGCGTGAGTATCATCGATACGACGAATACCGAAACGTAAAATATCTGCACGGATGTCATGGATCATATCTCCTTTGTCAGACGGATGATTTGAGCAGGGCTTTTTGTTTTTCTTTGTCTATATAGAGCTTTTTGTCGGCGCGCTGCATACATTTCTGTATCGTGTCCTGACCCCATATGAGCTCCTCAACACCTATGCCTACGGAAAGGACGTACTGCGATTCCGCCGCGGCGCAGCATTCCTCTATGTTTTTGCGTATGAGAACGATAAGCGCGTCGACCTCGGCGACCGTCACGGTATGAACGATAAGCGTGAATTCATCTCCGCCGTACCTGCTGACGAACGTCGGCATCTCCTTGTTTTTGACGGAGTTTCTGAGCGCGTCCGCAAGTATCATGAGCGCTTTGTCGCCCTCGGCGTGACCGTAGGTGTCGTTGATCAGCTTGAAATTGTTTATGTCTATCATCATAACGTAGGTACGTCTGTTATCCATGTAAAGGTTGGACGACTGGGAGATATATCTGAACAGCTGTCCTCTGTTGTTCAGCTTTGTGAGCGGATCCATGGAGATCTGCGTTTCAATGAACTGGATGTATACCATAAGCATCAGAATAGCGCAGCTGAAGCAGAACACGGGCGTCGTCGGGAGTAAGATCACCTGCGCAAGTCCGCCGACTATTGTGAGGATAGGGAACAGACCGATATATAAATGACGTTTCTTTTCGATCGGATCGACTTCTTTTATAGCTTTTTTCATGGTGTAGCCAAGTACCGCGGTTATGTTTATTATCGGAACGGCTATAAGAAATACGTTGAACAGCGGTCTGTAATTGAGATTTTCGTCAAACAGAGCGCCGGGCGCCGCGATGAACGTGATAATAAGCGCGACAGTAGCGATAAGGAACGGGAAGCTTATCGCGAATTTGTTTATCGGCCTTTCTCTGTTCGGCGCCTGCTCGACAGCCATGACGTAGCGCAGCCACATATAAGTGATTGTCGCCATCAGTATGTAATTAGAAAACGAGCATATCGAGACGGATATCATGTTTTTCGGTATGATTTTCGCCGTGACGCCCGCCCATACCACGTCCGATACGAAGTACAGCATGAACGCGATGAGCGCGTGGTCGTATTTTACCTGCCTTTCCTGCCTGTCAACGTTCAACAGATCGTGTACGAGCAGTATAAGGAAAATGATCAGGCAAACGACGTTTGATTCCGTGTAGTAGATGAAATATTCGTTCATTTTGTTGTTTTTTCTCCCGTTTTATTTTTTATGTCCGCTTTTATTCGTAATATTTTTCAACGCCGCCGTAGCCTTTTATCCTTTTGTTGTCGTGAGTTTTCTTGATGAAATTATATAAGCGCTTTTTGAATTCGTCCGGGCGGTCTCTTGATGCGTCTATGTACGCCACGCGTATCCTTTTGTAGGGCTCGGAAAACTTTAAGTAATTGTCCCACGCGGTTTTGTCTTTTTTTATTTCGTTTATAATGTCGTCCGGGAATATGAATTCCGCCTCGATCATTTTTGCGACCGTCGGTCTTATCTTCGGGTGAATCATGCCCCGCCCGTCGAGCCATTTCAGCCGCTCGATATTCGGTTGAGAGTACGGACTGCCCGGTCTTCTCGGTGTAAAGCGCTGCGCTCTGTGAAATTCGTCCGTGTGCTTTATCGTGCTGTCTATCCAGCCGAAGCAGAGCGCCTCCTCCACCGCGTCGTTATATTCCACAGCCGCCTCGCCCGAGCCATTCATCGGAAACACGAACCATATCTCGCTCTCCGTCTCAAAATGCGCCTCAAGCCACGCCCGCCAATCTTTTCTGTCGCTTGTGTAAAAGAGTTTTGTATCTGACATTATTTTTTCAGTTTTTTCGCTGAAACAAGCGCGTAAGCGCGGTATTTATTCCCGTTTCTTCATCCGTAAATTTCATATGTCCTCCTAAAATCACATAAAACTGTATTCTATTTCGGTTTTCGTTACAAGTATCGTGTCCGTGTTTATCAGTTCTTTCAGCTTTAAGGCGAGGCGCAGAAATTCATCCTCGTTTATGCCGATGATAATGACCTTCATGCTCGTTTCCGTCGTGTAGCCTTTGTTGTGCGGATAACCGCCGAACTGTGTAAGGAGCGTGAAGCTTATTTTCTTTTTGGTGCATATTTCGGACAGTATTTTTCTGAAACCGTCGATACTCAAAACCTCGTCGTAGGAATCCTTGTCCTTTAATCCTATGAACACCTCGTATTTTAAACCCTTTTGAAATTCGCCGTTATTCATACCGCCGCCTCACCGATATTCCGATTTTACCGTTTCTTTTACGACTAAAGAGCATTCCTGATTCATGAACATCGAAAGGCTTTTTGCAAACTTTATAATATCAAAGTCTTGCGCGCCTATCAAGTTTATACATATTGAATCCTCGTATATGAATTCGCCGTTGTCGTTCAGATAGCCGCCTTTTGCGTCGTACGTCGAAAAAGAGATTTTTTGAAATTCAAAAAACTGCGTTACCGTCTCTTTCAGCTCGTCCCTGTTAACGAGTTCTTCGTCAAGCTGCGGATCGCGGCAGCCTATATATATCTGATATTCCGTATTTTCATTCATAATCTTTTCTTTTTCGCTGTTATTCACCGTATTGTTGTTTTCAAAGATTTCTGTTTCAGTCGTTAAATCGTTTTTCCCAATCCTCAATACCTATACCGCCTATAGAGCAAAGAACAACGTCGTCCCATCTGTCCTTCAACGATTTTCCGTCGAAAACAGGCGCTTCAAACAGCTCTTTCGCCGTCTTGAATTCACAGCCGTCCTTAATATCGCAGTAACCTACCCAATACGGTTTATCGTATTCCGGCAGAAAACCTATAAAACGCTCCGTCTCGTCCGGGTCGTTTTTGAAATAAAACGCAGTTTCGTCGATATTATCGCACCTGCCGTCAAACAGGTCGAATAATCCTTGATAATCCATATTTTCGCTGTCCTGATTACTTGCTTTTATGTTGTATCAGATTTATAGCAAAGCCGGACGGCGAGATCATCAAAGCCGATTCGGAGCTGTTCGTTTTAACGGTCTTGTCGCCGTAGAAATTCTTAAATCCGTGCAGCGTAAGAAGCTTATACGCCTCGTCAAAATCGTCGACGTTCATGCGTATTACGGTTATATCCTGCGGAAGATTTATCTGCGGAGAGGATATATCGAGATAAAAACCGTTATCGTCCTGCATACGGATACCCTCGACGTTAAGCTCTCCTATACCTTTCGGGTTGTGCTGTTTTTCAAAGCCTAAGGCTTCAAAAAGCCCGACTATGCTTTCCGCGTCTTTTGTGATGATCTGGGGATTAAACGTAGTGATTTTCATTGTTGTCTGCCTTTCTTTTTTGTAAAAAAATGTTTAGATTTAATAAATTATTTAAGGGTACAAAACAAACACTTGATTGGGATACCCGAATTCCTCTGTCATTTCACCTTCCTGAAACCCGAATTTTTTATAAAGA
>CADBSB010000069.1 GCA_902797235.1 uncultured Ruminococcus sp.
CGCTTTTTTTTTTTTTTTGACGTACAGCGCGTCGTTCTTTCTGTATTCCGTCTTGAAGGGCACGGTCTCCGTGACCTTTATGCTGACGTAAACCGTTCCGTCGTCGTCCGTAAAGGAAGAGACTACCTTACCGCCGTCCGGACCCAAAAACGTAAGCTCGTCCTCGGACGCGTCTATATCGACGGATATGACGGAGGAGTTGCCCGCGTCTACCGTTCTGTATAATTCGTTCGCGCGGAGCTGCAGCAGATTTGTTATCTCGCTTTCCGAACGGAAGGAGGAGACGGGGTAGTAAAGCGATCTGACTTCAAGTGAGCCGGTGAGCTCAACTTCAAGATCCTCGTCGCCCTGAGCCGCGGCTCTGACCGCGGACAGCGCGTCCGTGATAGCGGACGGGTCCGTGTTGGCGGCGACGAATTCATCGTTTGCGTACAGTCCGTACGCCGTTTTGTAATCCTTGAGCGCCGCTACGTACAGCGCCTTGTATATCTCTCTGTCCGTCAAAACGTCCTTCGCGTCCTCACCCTCGGCAAAGCCGTAGGTTATATCGCAGCTGTCGTATCCGCTGCCGTAGGCGACCTTGGAAATGTCGGACATAACGCGCTCGCGTACCTCCCGTACGTCCTCCGCGCTTTCCACGGTGCCGACAAGGGCGCCGTTTACGTACAGCGAAAGGTTGACCTTTACCGTGCATACGGAGACGATCATAACAGCCGCGACGACCGCCGCGATTATGCAGAACGTATATATAAATATTTTTCTTTTGTCGTGAAACAGTCTTGAAAGCATTAAAAATTAGCCTCTCGTTTAAGCGTGTTAAAAGGAGGATGATAATATTTCATCCGCATTATAATTATACTTAATATAATAATGACATTGCAACTGTGATTTTGTAAACAAGCTCAAAAACGCACCGTCAATATATACAAAAATTGGTAATGAAAATATACATAATGCACAAATCAAGTGATTTTAACATAATATTGTATCTCTTATGTTGACTTATTCATAGAATTAGGGGTAATATGGTATCATGAATAACTATGTATTTTTATCAAACGGGCAGTTTATCGAGGCGGAGAAGAAGCGCCGCTTCATCTCTGCGCAGGCGAGGGTGACCGTGCCGCTTTTCATGATGTTCGGCATATCCACCGGATGCAGCGTGCTTTTGTTCATAGCGAGCGCCCTCTTCCCGGACATGATGACGAACACCGTGGGCATTGAGATAACGGAAGCTGCAATGTACCTTGCGTACCTTTCGATACCCGTGTTCACCTTCGGGCTCATAAGCGGAAAGAGGATAACCTCGTATTTCACCGTAAGACGCGGCGGGCGCCATAAGGTCGCCATGTTCTTTACGGGGCTCGGAATCATATATTTCGGCCAGTACGTCGCCGTGATCGTATCAGATCTGTTGAGCGGCGCGGGCGTCGATACGTCTTCCGGCGCTTATACGGAGCGCGACATAGGTCTTATGATATTCCGCTTTGTGTATATCTCCGTGTTCCCCGCGATACTTGAAGAGCTTCTGACGCGCGGCATCGTTTTAGGGGAGCTATTGCCGTACGGCAAGGGCTTTGCGGTGGTCGTATCCGGCGCGGTCTTCGCGTTCATGCATATGAATCTCGTGCAGTTCCCGTTCACGTTCCTCGCCGGCGTCGCAATGGCTTACGCCGCGCTTTACTGCGGCTCCTTGCGCGTGTCGATGCTTTTACACTTCACAAATAACTTTTTGAGCGTTCTTTTCATGTACCTGCCGACGTTTATATCGGACGAATGGAGCATTTTCATAGAGGCGACGGTAAGCGCGGCCATATTCATCTGCGGTATCGCCGGCGCGATATATCTTATGGTGAATAAGGATAAGGACGATATCGAAAGAAAAGCGCGTTGTGTGAACGTATGCGAGACGGACAAGGTCGATATGCGCACCTCGCCGCTCAAAAACGTCTCTCCCTTATTATACGTTTTCGCCGTGTTATCCGTTATTATGGCGATAATCGAGGCGGTGCTGTCAAGCTTATGAGAGAATTTGCGGAATACACGGAAGAAGAGCTCTTATACTATATGGGCGAGGCGTACGCGGAGGCGGAAAAGGCGTATGAAAAAAACGAAATTCCGGTCGGCTGCGTCATAGTCTGGGACAAACAGATAGTCTCCCGCGCGCATAATACGCGCGAAACGGATAAAAACGCGCTCTGCCACGCGGAGCTGTCCGCCGTAAATTCGGCGTGTGAAAAGCTCGACGGCTGGCGGCTTCACAAGGCGGACCTGTTCGTCACGCTTGAGCCGTGCGTCATGTGCGCGGGCGCGTGCATAAACGCGAGGATAAACCGCGTTTACTTTGGCGCAAAGGACGAAAGGTACGGCGCGTTCGGCGGCTTTATAGACTTACAGACTGAGAAATTCAACCATATGCCCGTTGTTATCGGCGGCGTTATGGAAAACGAATGCGCACGGCTTTTACAGCGCTTTTTTAAAAATTTGCGCGCGCGCAAATACTAAATATATATTTTTTAATATTTAGATGATAAAATAAACCGGAAAATATTTTTGAGGTGATACATATGCAAAATCTTGCGGCAAACGTGACGGAGCCCGGGATACTCACCGTGGTCCTTATGGGTCTCGGAACGGTGTTCTTCGGGATATTTATCGTTATACTGATTTGTAAGATAATACTCGCCTTCGGCAATATCAAAACGAACAAAAAGCCGGATGCCGTAAAAGAGCAGAGCGGCGGCGAATTCATAAAGCCGGACGGAGAGCTTGCGGCAGTCATAGGCGCGGTCGTTGCGGAGGAAACGGGCGAGGATATAAAAAACGTAAAAATTGTTTCCGTAAGGAAGGTCAGATAAATGAAAAAGTATAAAGTTATAGCAAACGGTACAGAGTACGAGGTAGAGATCGAGCTTATAAGCGACGACGAGGCGAAGTCCGCGGCAACTCCCGCAAAGGCTGAGGAAACTAAGCCCGCGGCGGAAGCGTCGGGCGAAGCGGGCGCGGTAAAAGCGCCGCTTACCGGCATTATTACGACGGTAAGCGTAAAGAGCGGCGACGTCGTCAAAAAGGGTCAGGTGCTTATGATACTCGAGGCGATGAAGATGGAAAACGAGATCTTATCGCCCTCGGACTGCACGGTCAAAAAGGTAAACGTATCCGCGGGCGCGCAGGTCAGCGCCGGCGACGTTTTGTGCGTATTGGGTTAAGTAAATGGAAGCGTTTATTGATTTTTTAAAGCAGACGGGTTTCTATCTGATAAAGGATAACCCGCTGTGTCTTGTCATGTTCGCCATCGCCGCGGTTCTTTTATACCTCGGCATCAAAAGGCAGTTCGAGCCGCTCCTTCTCGTACCTATCGCGATAGGGATGATACTTACCAACCTGCCGGGCGCCAATATGTTCCACTCCGCGATATTCGGCGAGCACGTGGACTGGTCCGCTTTCGCCGCGGGTAACGCGGGATTGCTCGATTATCTTTATATCGGCGTCAAGCTCGGCATTTATCCGTGCCTTATCTTTATGGGTGTGGGAGCCATGACCGACTTTTCGCCGATGATCGCAAATCCGCGCAGTATGCTTCTCGGCGCGGCGGCTCAGCTCGGAATATTCACCACGTATGCGGCGGCGAACGGCTTGTATAAGCTGACGGACGGCGTCGTAGGCTTCACGGCAAAACAGTCGGGCGCCATAGCGTCGATAGGCGGCGCGGACGGTCCGACGGCAATATACACGTCAACGATATTATCGCCTGAGCTTCTCGGTCCTATCGCAATAGCCGCTTACTGTTATATGGCGCTCGTTCCCTTCATACAGCCGCCTATAATGAAGCTTTTAACGACCAAAAAGGAAAGAGCCATAGTCATGACGCAGCTGAAGCCCGTGTCAAAGACTATGCGCATACTGTTCCCGATAATAATGATAATCGCCGTGTCGCTCCTCGTTCCGTCGGCGGCGCCGCTTGTTGGCTGTCTGATGTTCGGAAACCTTCTGCGTGAGTGCGGCGTGACGGAAAGACTTTCAAAGACCGTGCAGAACGAGCTTATGAACATAGTTACGATCCTGCTCGGCATATCCGTCGGCGCGACCGCCACGGCGGCGAACTTCCTCAACTGGAAGACGCTCCTCATACTCGGCATAGGTATAATAGCGTTCAGCTTCGGTACGGCGGGCGGCGTGCTGCTTGCAAAATTCATGAATCTGTTTACAAAGAACAAGATAAATCCGCTCATAGGCTCCGCGGGCGTATCGGCGGTACCGATGGCGGCGCGCGTCAGCCAGAAGGTCGGACAAAAGGAAAATCCGGGCAATTTCTTACTTATGCACGCCATGGGTCCTAACGTCTCCGGCGTTATCGGCTCCGCGATAGCCGCCGGCGTACTTATCTCATTACTCGGTCGTTGAGGTGGATATGGCAACAGAAAAAAACCCGCTTAAAATAACGGATACGATACTGCGCGACGCGCATCAGTCGCAGGCGGCGACGAGGATGAAGACGGAGGATATGCTCCCCGCGTGCGAGATACTTGACAAAATAGGATATTATTCGCTTGAATGCTGGGGCGGCGCCACGTTTGACGCGTGCATGAGATTTCTGCACGAGGATCCGTGGGAGCGTCTCCGCGCTCTGCGCAGGGCGATGCCGAACACTAAGCTGCAAATGCTTCTGCGCGGTCAGAACCTGCTCGGCTACAAGCATTATTCGGACGACGTTGTCGAGCTGTTCGTCAAAAAATCGATAGAAAACGGCATAGACATAATAAGGATATTCGACGCGTTAAACGACGTAAGAAACATCGAATGCGCGATGAAATACACCAAGTATTACGGCGGCACGGCCGAGGCGGCGATAAGCTACACAACAAGCCCCGTACATAACGAGGAGCATTTCGTAGAGCTCGCCATGAAGTTAGAGGAAATGGGCGCGGATACGATTTGTATTAAGGATATGGCGAACCTGCTTTTGCCGTATAACGCTTTCTCGCTCATCAGCGCGATCAAAAAGAGGGTAAATCTTCCCGTTCATCTGCACACGCACAACACGACGGGCACGGGCGATATGACGTACCTCCTCGCCGCCGAGGCGGGCGTCGATATAGTCGACACGGCTTTGTCGCCGTTCTCGAACGGTACCTCTCAGCCGACGACGGAATCACTCGTCGCAACGCTGAAAGGCACGCAGAGGGACACGGGACTTGACTTGAATCTTCTCTCCAAAGCCGCCGCGCATTTCAGAGGCGTGGCTAAACGCTTGAAGGACGAGGGCATACTCGACCCGAAGGTCTTGAACGTCGACACGAACACGCTTTTGTACCAGGTCCCCGGCGGAATGCTGTCCAACCTCATATCACAGCTCAAACAGGCGGGCGCGGAGGATAAATATTACGACGTGCTTGCCGAAATACCGCGCGTAAGAGAGGATTTCGGTTATCCGCCGCTCGTAACTCCCACGTCGCAGATCGTCGGCACACAGGCGGTCATGAACGTGCTCATGGGTCAGCGCTATAAGACGTTTACAAAAGAATCAAAAGGCGTTCTGCGCGGCGAGTACGGCGCGCTCCCCGGCAAGGTGAACGAGGAAGTCAGAGCCGCCGCGATAGGAGACGAGCCGGTGATAACCTGCCGCCCCGCCGATCTTATCGAGCCGGAGCTTGAAAAATACAGAGAAGAAATGAAAGACGTCGCAAAATGCGACGAGGACGTCTTATCCTGCGCCCTCTTCCCCAAAGTCGCGCCCGGATTTTTAACGGAAAAGTACGGCAAAAAGGAAGAGAAAAAAGAAGAGGAAATAAGGACGATAAACGTCATATATTGATTTAAATTAAAAAACGGCGGATTGCGGGCTTGGTATGCTTGCTGCCGCCGCTTTTAAGGAGATTTATGATCTACACAGTAAAGACCGGCGAACTTGAAATGCGGTATATAAAATTCGGGCGCGGTGACAAAAGCCTTGTCATCATCCCGGGGTTGAGCGTTAAAAGCGTTTTGCTTTCGGAGGAGCAGATAGTCTCCGCTTATTCTCCGTTTGAAAACGACTATACCGTATATCTTTTC
>CADBSB010000070.1 GCA_902797235.1 uncultured Ruminococcus sp.
AAAACAAAAAAACTTGTCAATATTAAAATAAAATAAAAATTGTTAATTTATACATAATATAATAACAAGCGTATGATATAATAATTCAGGTTGATTTATTTGTACAAAAAAATGAAATAATTTAACCGAACAAAAAGAAATAAAGTAAGCGAGGATCAAGCATGGAAACCATCATTCAAAAGCTCCGGCAGTACACCAAAGAAGACCCCAACGCAACTATACTTTTTGACGAGGCGCACACGAACGGAATTTCATACGCCAAATTAGACGATATGTCCGGCCGCGTTTACGCTTATCTCAAAGAAAACGGGATAGGTAAAGAGGATTTCGTTCTGATCGACCTGCCGCGCGGCGTTCTGCCCGTCGTGGCGATGGTCGGCGTATGGAAGGCCGGCGCCGCCTGGTCTCTCGTTGAAGACACTTACGCGCCCGACCGTATAGCCTACATCCGCGACGACTGCGGCTGCAAGCTCGAGCTCTCCGCCGCCAACTGGGACGTCGTTATGCGTACCGAGCCGCTTTCAGGTTATGAGGAAACGAACGAGCATGACACGGCGTACGCCATATACACCTCCGGCACCACGGGAAATCCGAAGGGCGTTTTACACGAGTACGGCAACCTTGACCGCGCGATTGAGTCCATTAAAGTCAACGGCGTAATACCGTTTACCGGAAAGGATCGTCTTGCAACGCTCGCGCCGATGAACTTCGTCGCCACGGTCATAGTCATTTTGGCGGGTCTGAACGTCTTCCGCGGCAAAAACTTCATCGTATCCTACGCTACGATAAAAAATCCGACCGCGCTCGCTAAATTCTTCATAACGAAGCGCATCACGATAACTTTCTTAACGCCGTCCTACGTCCGTATGCTCGGCAACCAGACGGGACCGTTTTTGAGAATGCTGTTCGTCGGCTCCGAGCCCGCGAACAATATATATAACAAAAACCTTGAACTCATAAACATCTACGCGTGCAGTGAATCCGGCTTTGCCGTCGGCGTTTTCCCGATAGACCGCTCGTACGAGACGTGCCCCGTCGGCAAACCCGCCGTCGATACGAAAATAACGCTTTTGGGCGAGGACGGAAAAGAAGTCGCCGACGGCGAGATAGGCGAGCTCTGCTTTGAAAACCCGTACGTCAGAGGATATATAAATCTGCCCGAGGAGACGAAAAAATCGTTCATCGACGGAGTTTTCCACACCGGCGACCTTGCGAGGAGGGATGAAAACGGCAACTACATCCTGCTCGGCAGATCGAACGACATGATAAAAATAAACGGCAACCGCATAGAGCCGGCGGAGATAGAAGCGGCCGTCAAGCAGGCGCTTGGTATAGACTGGGCGGCGGCTAAGGGTATAGAAGCGGGCGGAAAGAGCTACCTCTGCGCGTACTACACCGCGGACGTCAAGGTGGACGCTGAGGCGCTGCGCACGGAGCTGTTGAAGCGTCTTCCCTACTATATGATCCCGTCCTACTACATAAAGATAGACAAGATACCGCTGAAACCGAACGGCAAGCTTGACAGAAAAGCGCTGCCGGTACCGGACGCGAAGGATTTTGCAAGCGATTACGCCGCGCCGACGAACGAGATAGAAGAAAAGCTCTGCCTCGGCATGGCGAAGGTCTTAAAGCTCTCGCAGGTCGGCATACACGACGACTTTTATGAAATGGGCGGCGACTCGCTCGGCTCGATCGAGCTTATCACGGAATGCGAGCTGCCCGGTCTCAACGCCGGCGTGATATTCCGCGGCAGAACGCCCGAAAAGATAGCGAAGCTGTATGAGGAGATACGCAGCAAGGGCGACGGCATAGACGCCGATAAGAAGAACGAGGCGGCGCTGCAGGTCGCGCACCCGCTCACCGCCGAACAGCTTTACATGATAGACTATCAGCTCTATACGCCGAATTCCACGATGTATAACCTGTTCTCCGTCATGAAGGTCAGCAAGGAACTGTTCGATATGCAGAAGCTTGCCGAGACGATGAAGACGGTAATCCAGTCGCACCCGGCGCTTCTCACGACGTTCGGCTACAACGACGACGGCGAGCTCGTCCAGCGCTACACACCCGAGATCCTGCCCGATATATACGTTGAAAAGCTGTCCGAATTCGAATTCAAATACGTTAAGGACACGCTCGTATATCCGTTCAAGATAATCGGCGGCAGACTTTTCAGATGCAGGATATTCGAGACAGAAAAAGCGGGCTACATCTACTTTGACGTGCATCACTCCGTATTCGACGGCACGTCGTTGAAGGTATTTTTGGGCGGCGTTGCAAACGCGTACATGGGAATGCCGATTGAACCGGACTACTATTACCTCATGCTCAAAAACCGCGAGGACGCGGTACATACGGCGTTCTACGAGGAGAGCAAGCGCTACTTCGAGGAGAAGTACGACAACGTCGAATGGTCGAGCTACCCCGAGATAGACCACGAATCGAGAGACAACGAGATGGGCGAGCTCTTTGCTTCGCTTGAAATAGAGCAGCCTCAGATGGCGGCGATGGAGCGCGCGTACAAGATTTCGAGAAACGAATTCTTCATCACCGTCGCGGCGCTCGCCGTGTCCGTCTACAACAACAAGCCCGACGTAAAGCTCTCATGGATCTATAACGGCCGTGAGGACGCGGAGATGATGACGAGCGTGGGTCTGTTGTTCCGCGATCTGCCCGTTGCGGTACGCTTCAAGGATTCCGATACGCTCCGTAACGTGTTCGCCGACGTGCACGATCAGGTGCAGAAGGGCATCGAGCACAGCTGCTACCCGTACGTTGATCTTCACAACCAGGTCGCGCAGGGTGAGTGCGCTTACCTGCTCTATCAGCAGGATATACGCGACATGGGCGGTCTTGAAGGCTTTGAGATCGAGCCGGTCGACGTGCGCCAGAACCAAGCGGCGTCTCAGACGATACTCGATATGGAGATACTCGACGGTCAGGACGGCTTACAGCTTATGATAGACTTCGCCGCGAGCCGCTACAAGGAATCGAGCATTGAGAGATTCAAAGATATTTACGTCAAGATCGCGCAGGCGTTCATAACGCACAACTCGCAGAAGGACGTTACCATCGGCGAGATCAAGAAGAGTGTAAACGACAAAAAGATGTTCTTCTTTAACGTAAGGGGTATATTCAGAAAGAAGAAATAAAATGATCGAGTATAAACCGAACAAAGAAATAACGGGTGAGTACGACGTAAACTGTTCGGCAAGGTGCGTAAACGGCATCTTTGTCGGAAAAGAAACGGAAGGGGTGACCGCGTTCCGCGGCATTCCTTTCGCTTTGCCGCCGACGGGCGAGCTGCGCTGGCGCGAGCCTGTGCCTGTAAAGCCGTCCGACCTCGTTTTTGAGGCTTATTACAACGGACCGACGGCGATACAGACGAAGCTTAAATCTGAGCGCGCGTCCTTTTACCGCCAGAGCGAGGACTGTCTGTACTTAAACGTATGGACCGCCAACGGATACGAGGGTCAGTCGCGCGCCGTAATGGTGTTCATACACGGCGGAAACTACGGCTGGGGCGGCACCGCCGACCCGTTATACGACTGCCACAACCTGGTCAAATCGCACCCCGAGGTCGTGCTCGTCACCATCGCCTACCGCGTGGGGATCACGGGATTTATGGATTTTTCCGAGGTGCCGGGCGGAGAGGAATATAAAACGAGCGGAAATCTCGGTCTGCTCGACCAGATACGCGCTTTATCGTATATAAAGGAAAATATAAAAAGCTTCGGCGGCGACCCGGATAACGTCACGGTTTTCGGTGAATCCGCGGGCGGCGGCAGCGTTTCCCTGCTCCCGCTCATCCCTTCGGCAAAGGGGCTGTTCCGCCGCGTTATAGCCGAAAGCGGCTCCGTCAATTTAAGTTACAGCAGAAAAGAATGTCTGCCGCTCACACGGCTTTTAATGAAGCGCACGGGCGCGAAAAACATGGCGGATCTGCTTGCGCTGACCGAGGAGGAGTTATCCGGGGCGAACGAAAAGCTGAACGGACAAAACAACTTCCCGGAGCGCGACGGCGTCGTATTGCCGGAGGACTTGTACGGCGCGTACGACAACGGCAAAGCGTTCCCCGTTGATATGCTCTCCGGCACCAACGCTGACGAGCTGCGGTACTGGATACAGGACGTGGGCGGAGTTGTGATGTACCGCCACCTTGCGCACGTACTGTTCGACTCGATGTTCAAGCAGCTTGAAAGCAGGGACAGGCACCGCGCCGATTATTTCATGCAGATGAAGGAAGACAGCGGGATATACGGCAGACCGTGGCAGATCACGGAGTTCTTCAACGAGCTTATATTCAGGCTCCCTGCTATCCGTCAGTGCGAGGCGCACGCGAACAACGGCGGGCGTTCATATCTTTACTACTGGGATTATCCGTCGTCCATACCGCATATGAAGGCGTGCCACGCCGTGGAGCTCGCCTACGTTTTCAACAATCTGCACGAGACGATTTATACGGGCGAAAACGCGAGCCGGGAGCTTGCCGAAAAGGTACAGCAGATGTGGGTGAATTTCGCCGTGTCGGGCGACCCGTCGATCGACGGCGTCAAGTGGAAGCCTTACACGTCGTCCTCGCGCAAAACGATGATACTCGGAAAAAACATAAGGCTTGAAAAGAACTGGAAGGAAAAGGAGCGCAGGTGTCTTACGCCGCTTTTGAAATACAATTTCAACGGTAATTCCGCCGCGCCGTCGTTTGATACCTCTCTGATCCTTAAAATCGCGGCGGTTGCCGCAGGCGTCGGTCTGACGGCGTTCGCACTTTACAAACTTTTACACAAAGGCGAATAAAATACGGTCGGCGGGTCTAATGCCCGAGCGTCATAAGGCAGTTTTTCACCGCAAATCCATGCGGTGAGTAAGTGCGCATTTAAAAAAGCAGGCTGAGATCAAATCAGTCTGCTTTTCTATTCAGCCGGTTTCACGAAGACGTTCGCTTCGCTCACTAATGAAGACGGGCTAACGCCCTAATGAAGACGTTCGCACCCCGGCGCTCACTAATGAAGCGAA
>CADBSB010000071.1 GCA_902797235.1 uncultured Ruminococcus sp.
ACATCTACACCCACCTCGATTTCAGCTCCAAGGTGGCGTCTGCCGAGGCGATCATGCCGTATTATCCGAAGTAAAAAAACCGCAAATCGGGCTGCGTTCCGGCACAAAAAAATCCCGAAAGTCTTGATTTACAAGGCTTTCGGGGTGGTGCCGGTGGCGGGGGTCTTCTTGGATTTTGCAAGGCAAAAAGTGCAGATTTTTTCGTAAATGCCTTGCAAAATCCTTCGGTCACCGCTAAAAACAGTCCCCCGGACTGTTTTTTTAACGCTGCTTCGACCCCTCGCCCATGAACTTCGGGCATAACGAAAAAGACGCCCGAAGGCGTCCTTTTCATCATGCCGGTGGCGGGGGTCGAACCCGCACGTCCTTGCGGACAACAGAGTTTGAGTCTGTCAAGTCTGCCAATTCCATCACACCGGCTTTTTGACTTTGACAGTATATCACATTTTTTTGTTTTTTGCAAGTGCCTTTACAAATATTTTCAATTTTTTTAAAAAATAATTGTCCGCCGCGGTGCGGGCGCGGCGGACGCTGGGGTTTTATTCCGTTCGGACGGTTTCGTTATTATGCTCGCCTATCAGCTTTTCCATCCATATCATATCGTACCAGCGGCCGAATTTATATCCGCATTTGTGAAATTCTCCGACCTTTGTAAATCCCATGCGTGCGTGGAATCGTTCGCTGTTTTTCGTTAAGTATTCGTCGTCTTTATCGGGGTATGCGATACATGCGTACATATTTAATATACCGATCTTTTTAAGCTCCCGTTCAAGCGCGGCGTAGAGCGCTTTGCCGATACCTTGTCTCTGCGCGTTTTTGTCTACGTAAACGGTCGTTTCACACGATCTGTCGTACGCCGTCCTGTTTTTGAACACGCCGGCGTACGCGTAGCCCTCAATTTTCCCGTCGCAAAGAGCGACAAGATACGGATAACGATTTGTTATCGATACAATCCTGCTTTTGA
Source organism: uncultured Ruminococcus sp. (assembly GCA_902797235.1). GTDB lineage: Bacteria > Bacillota > Clostridia > Oscillospirales > CAG-272 > UBA1248. The sequence goes on from CADBSB010000071.1 coordinate 965, forward strand.
ATTCGTCAAGCGACGGTACGTCGTATTCAAACGATATCGCCGTGTTTTTTACGTAATACCCGTATATTTCAAGCAGCCGCTCCGAGTCGGACGGTACGGCAGGCCGTATTTCTGTCATAACGGATCCCTTTCCTTTTGCACTATTTTGAAGCAGGCCCTTCGAACACAGCCACGCGCTGCACGTCAAGCGCGGACGACGTCCATTTGCTGACCTTGTTTGCGCCGCTTGCGGGCGTTTTCTTGTATAATCCCGCCACAAAGTCGTTTCCGCTGTTCTGATAGCCTTCCTTTTTATAATCCGTCGCCTCGAAAGGAAGCCCGACCCACGAGCGTGTTTCTCCTATTCTGTACGTTTTCGCGTCGTTCCAGACCCACGCGGGCGTCGGCCACAGCCTTTTTGAATTTGTCGCGTCTATTTTGTTATAGAATTCTTTGTTCGGCCCGCCCTGTCCGTGGTGTCCCATCTGCACGTATTCGGATTTCAGCTTATCCGGTCCGTACGTTTCAAGCAGTCTTATCCCCTCATCCTCCGCACAGTCGGCAAGGAAGAGCACGGAATGATCTCCGAAGACCATGCGCGTGATGACAGACGTGCTGTTAACGTATTTCGCCTCTTTCCACCACGTCATGAGCACGTTGAAGTCGACGCCGTCCACCTCTATCGTCAGTCCTTTTTCTATCGCCTCCGCGTTTATCACGGCGCCGTTTATGAGGTCGTAATAGTAGTTTTCCGCGCCCTCCGGCTTTGTGAATTTGTCCTCGGGTATATCAGCGCCCTTTATCCCGGTAAAGCCGTTTATCTTATAGTAGTTATCCATTCCCGCTTTAAGCGTGCCGAGCCTTGCCATGTCGTAATCGCCCGACCCTGCGGCGCTGTCCCACTCCACGCCTATTTCCGGAAAATCGAAGTAGAAGTTGTTAATCTTATAGTTTGACGTTTCCGTATAGTCGCGGAGCATTTTTGCAAGTTCGTAGTAATGATCTCTGTGCTCGTGTGACAAAAACCACGCCTCTACCTCAAAATAACCGTCCTCGCCCAAACCGAGTATCGCTCTGATCGCTGATTGCAGGTAAGTTTTCGATTCAACGCCCGTGCCGTCTATACCGCCGTCAATGACGACGACCTTTTTGTTCGGTGTGATTATGACGTAAGACATCATGAGGCTCGACGTTTCCGGTACGAGCTGATACAGCTCGACCGTACCGGTCTGTATCGGCTCCGGCGCTTCCGTCTCCTTTTCTGTTTCCGTCTCTTTTTCCGTTTCCTTTTCGGTCAGAGCCTCGGTATTTGAAGTGTCTGCCTTTGTCTGCTCCGCGGTCGTCGCCTCCGGCGAGCCGTTTGAGCACGACGATAAAAGAAGAAGGGAAGAGAGGATCAGCGGTACGACTTTTATTCTTTTCATTCTGTTTCTCCTTTCGGGTAAAATCGGTATCATATCATTCGTAATCCGACATTACGGACAGCGTGTGACAGCTGTAAAACATACAGTTGAACCAGAAATTAGCCTCCGCGCCCGGCGTGTTCATCCAATGCGTCGGTATCTTTCCGTCCGCGTGCTGTACGCGAGTGAGCTGATCCGTCAGCGCCCGCGCTTTCGCGAGGTACAGATCGCCGCAGCCCGCGCGGTAAAGCGACAGAAATCCGAGCGCGAGATTTGAGGTGGACGCGTCTATCGGCACGTACCAGCCGTACTGTTCAAGCGCGGCGGGCGTGTGCCACAGCGACGTATCGTATGGCGTACTGCCGTCCGGTGTGGCGTGGCGCCAGGGATACGGGCGTTTCCATACGACGAACTGATCCTCGGCGAACCGCATCAGCTCCTTTGCAAGCTCAATGGATTTTTCGTCCTTTTTATGCTCGGACAGGTACATAGCCAGCGCGACCGGCGCGTAGTGCGTCAAGTTTATGTAATTCGTTGAAAGAGGACTGTCCTCAAACTGCCCCTCCCAGTTGTAGCTTGACAGCTGCGTGTCGAACACGTATTTTACCGCGTTGTCGCATAGTGTCTTAAAGCGTTCGTCGCCCGTTCTTTCGTAAAGCCCGGAGAGGAACGGAACGACGACCTCTATCGGCGCGACGTAGTTTTCCGTCACCGGCTCGCCCGTTTTGCAGGAGCGGACGAGATACCAGCTCCCGTTCGGCTCGATCGTCTTTAAATAGTATTCGCCGATCTTTATCGCTTCACACAGATATTTTTTGTCGCCCGTCGCTTTTTCAAGCTTGAGATACATCTGTCCCGCGTGCGCAGGATATATCATCATCACAGTGCCGTTGTGCGCCGCCGCGGCGTGCCAGTTCGGCGTGATTACGCCGTACTTTTCGGGATCGGGACAGAAGCCGAGATAATAAGTCGGCGGAACGTCAGCGAGCGGATCGTCGCCGCGCGGCGTTATGCGTATAAGATAATCCGCGGCGGAGACGGCTACCTTCATAGCGTCTGACGCGTCATCCGGGCAGAGCTTCGCGTACGTTATCATCGCGTCGACGAGCGCGCTTATCATCTTGCTCGGGTAGGTGTTTAAATCGTAGTAAGGATCGGGCTCGCCGTATTCGAGCCAGTGCTTTATAAATCCCGCGGACATGGCGTACCGGTACGCCTTTACGGCGCATTCCTTATAGGAACAGATCGCGGGAGGCGTGTCCTCCGGAAACGGTGCGAGACGGAAGAACGTGCGCGCGCCGACGACGGCGTAGTCGCTTCCGTCCTCGTTCAGCGCCGTGACAACGAGACGCACGACGCCCTCCGGCAGCTCCGCCCAGATCGGTGTGAGCAGGGAACAGCAGTCGTTTGCTTCAAACTCGTGCACGCCGCCTTGCTCGTCCGTCGCGGTATAGCGATATCTGTGACGGTCGCGTATCGCTGTGAAATGAAACGCCGGAACGTACATGAACTGTGAGGATTCCACGTTCCAGAACGGACGTCCGCGCTTCACGCCGTACCGCACCGTGGTGTCGGGCGAACAGCATTCTTCAAACGCCTTTTTTGCAAGAGCTTTTCTGTCAAGTATCTTTTTCATACGCGCCTCCTATTTGCGTTTTTTAAGCATTACAAGAAAGTCGACGACCGCGACCGCGGCGACGGCGCTTACGGCTATGAGGATTATGACGAGAGTGGACGAGGCGCTCTTTTTTTCAGTTCTCGGCGCCGTTGTTTCCGCCTCAGTCTCCGTTATCGTGACCTGTTCGGTCCCGGTTTCGGTTTCGGTCTCCGTCTCCGTTTCGGTTTCAGTCTCTGTTACGGCTGTCGTTTCCTCGTGTTTTGCAAACGTGAATTTTATATCGTACGTCGCCGTTGAGAAATTGCCGGCGAGATCGGGATCGGTAACGGTCCTGTAAACGCATCTGTACTGCGAACTGTCGTCTCCGTTGCCGTTAAGATAGCAGACTATGGCGTAGGTGAACGCACCGTCCGCTTTGTAATCGAATTTATTGAGAATTCCGGTTTTATATTTACCCGTTTTAGTGTTCAGAACGGGTCGGTCGGACATCGTGAGCCATTCCCATTTTATAAGCGCCTCCACGGTGTAGCCGTGATCCGTCATCGCGTACTTACATACCGCGCCGTCCTCAAAATCGCCGCTCTGGTCGCCGTCAAATCTGTTGTGTCGCTTCATCAAAATCTCTTCGTCCTTTAACCAGAACGTGAAGAAAAGCCCTTCGAGCTTGTCGCCGTCCGGTATCAGCCCGCCGGGATTGAACGCGACCTCAAAGCAGTCGTGCATATTTTTAGTATCCACGTCGTTATCGTATATGTCCGCACCGACGTATATGCCGTCCTCGCCGTAGAAAAAGCAGGCGTAAAGCGGCAGGCGGCTGTTTTCGTCGTAGAAATTCGCCCACATTCCCGTGTTGCTTTTATCGAGCGATACCTTTACCGCGCCGTCCCATTCGCCGACGTTCATAACGCCGTCGATAACGACGCTTTCCGGTACTTCGGACAGCTCATATTCCGCGGTCTTTGCGCATACCGCAAACGCGAGCGCAAAGGATAATATAAGTATGATAATAAACGCTTTTTTCATTTTTTCTCCCGTTTCCGTGTTTTATGAAAACAGCGGGGAACGTCCCCGCCGATGCCGGACACGGGCCTTTATTAAGACCCCTTGACCCGTTTATATATTATATCATATTTTTTATAAAATCGCAATACCTTTTAAAAAAATAAAGCGCATTATTTTGTGTAACTTATCAAAAAATGGTGTAAAACGGTTGACTTATTTGATTATCTATGATAAAATGATCCTAACAAAAGTATTCGGAGGAAAACATATGAGACAAAGCGGCGTACTTCTTCACGTTACCTCGCTGCCGTCGGACGGCGGGATAGGAACGCTCGGATCCGCGGCGTATGAATTTGTTGATTTTATAAAGGATTCCGGTATGAGCATCTGGCAGATGCTGCCGCTCGGACCGACGGGCTACGCGGAATCCCCGTATCAGAGCTGCTCCACGTTCGCGGGCAATCAGCTCGTCATAGACTTTAAAATGCTTGAAGAGGACGGATTTTTGCCGAAAGGCGCATACGAGCCGCTTGAAATTTTACCAAACGTCGATTTTGAAGCGGTCAAGGCACAGCACAGAAGACTTATGAAGCTGTCGTTTGATCTGTCGTTTGACAAGCTTCGAAATGAGATCGGGGAGTTTGAAAAAAAGCAGAGCTGGGTTTCCGATTACGGGCTTTTCCGCGCGATAAAGGCGAAATTTTATGAGAATTCGTGGATGGAGTGGCCCGATCAGAAGATACGTCTGAGAGACCCGGAAACGGTGGAAAAATACAAGGCGGAGCTTAAAGACGAGATAAACTTTTACATATACGAGCAGTTTCTGTTCTTTAAACAATGGAATAAACTTCATGAGTACGCAAAAAGCAAGGGCGTACAGCTGATGGGCGATATGCCGATATACGTATCGGAGGATTCCGCCGACGTGTGGCTGAATCCCGAAATGTTCGAGCTTGACGAGGAGTGCAGACCCGTTCGCGTCGCGGGCGTGCCGCCGGATTATTTCTCAGCCGACGGTCAGCGCTGGGGCAACCCGCTGTACGCCTGGGACAGGCACGAGGCGAAGGGATATTCGTGGTGGATCAGCAGATTAAGAGCTTTGGGCGAGATGTTCGATATCCTTCGCATAGACCACTTTATCGGCTTTGCAAACTATTACGCGATACCGTCAAGCGAGCCGACGGCTCTCGTCGGCAAGTACGAGACAGGTCCCGGGAAAAAGCTGTTTGACAGGATAAAAGCGGAGCTGCCGCATTTAAAGATAGTGGCGGAGGACCTCGGCGTCGTGAATCAAACCGTTAAAGATCTTCTCGCGTACTGCGGCTATCCCGGAATGAAGGTGCTCCAATTCGCGTTCGACGGCGAGGACAGCGGCGATCTGCCGCAGTATCACAAGCAGAACTGCTTTGTCTACACCGGCACGCACGACAATAATACAACGCTCGGTTGGTGGAATAACGCCGAGCCCGAGGTAAAGGCGAGGGCGAGAAAAGCGCTTCGAATGAGGGATGACGACGACGATATAGTCGACCATATGATAAAAGCGGCGTTCAATTCCGTCGCCGATACGGCTGTCGTTCCCATGCAGGACTTTTTGAATCTTGGCGAGGAATGCCGCATGAACATCCCCGGCACCGTCGGCTGCAACTGGATGTGGCGTATGCTCCCCGTTGACTACGACAAGGTCGCCGAAAAGGTAAGGATGCTGAATATCCAAAGCAACAGAGGCAAATTCTTCTGATACCAAAACCCGGCAAAGCCGAATATAACTTGACGACAGTCAAATATAACTTTCCGCGTCAGCGGAAAATATAACTCAAAAAGAGCCGCCGAAGGGAGAGGCTGCGTAAGGAAGAAACAAACCCACTCTGACATCTTTCTATTATTGAAAGTGTCATAGTGGGTTATTCTCTTTCA
>CADBSB010000072.1 GCA_902797235.1 uncultured Ruminococcus sp.
AAGCCGAATTTAGCTTGCGACAGCAAATTTAGCTATGCGAAGCATAATTTAGCTCGCCGTTAGGCGAATTTAGCTTCGGCGCGGTATAGCATATTTAAAATTACTTCCTTATCAAACCGCGCCGGATCCTCGCCCGTTTTTTATTCTATCCTCTTCCCCACCGTGACCGTTCCGTCCCCGTTCCACGACAGATCGAAAATTTCGAGGTACTGCTCGCATCCGGGCTCGCGCAGGCAGCTTGAAACGTACCATTTGCCCTTGAATTCAAATACCTCCGCGCAGGACGGGACGTTTGCGGGGCAAAGCGGCGGGATCGTCCACGGTATGAGCATACCGAGGCTGTGCCAGCCGTCGATCGGATTGTCGGATACCGCGTAGGCGGTGCCGTAATTACAGTTCGTATAGAACATATAATAATTCCCGTTCCGCTTCATGACGAACGGCGATTCGAGCGCCACGTCGCATATATCGAACGTATAAGCCCCCTCGTCGCGCCAGTTTATCATATCGTCGGATGAGGCGATGCCGACGGCGGGACCCGCGCCGTTATCGTTATATTTTGACGTGCAGTAGTACATATACGCCCGGCCGTCATCGTCGACGAACACCATCGCGTCGCGGCAGTCCGACCAGTGATCGAGGCTCCACGGGCACCATGCTCCCGGCTTTACAACGGGATTTTTTTCATATTTATCCCATTTATAAAGGTCTTTTGACGCTGCAAGGCAGATCGCCTGCGCTACGTTTATGTTGACGCCCGTGTAATACATATAAAACGTGTCGCCTTTTTTCGCGACGCCGGGCGACCAGACCTGATAATTTTCGTGCATATCTTTATCGACGCTGACGACGGGCGGCTCGATCCTCCAGTTGATAAGATCGTCCGTCACCGCGTGGCCGACGGTGTAAACCGGCATAGTGTCCCATTCGTAGCCTATATATCCGCGGTTGTAGAAAAGGTGCATTTTGCCGTCCGCCTCGATAAAGCTGTGATCGACGAGCGCCGTGCCGGGCTCGGTAAACCTGCCTTTGAGCGGGAATTCACCTCTTTCAAGCGCTTGTGTGTAGCTTTTTGCGCGGCTCATATAGTTTTCCGCCGTGTGACCTGAGCCGAAGCCGAAGCGCCCGCGCGTCGATGCGCCGGCGTTGACGTTGTACGCTCTTTCAAGCAGGATATTGACGGCGGCGACCGTCTTCACCGTTTCAAAATCGGTCTTCAATTCAAACGGCGCGATGCGCGTTTTGTACGAATAGTATTCTTTTATGAAATCCGATAACTCCTCCATCATTTTACCCCGTATTTTTCCGATATTTCCCCGCAAAGCCGTGATACAAAATCATATGACGCTTTGTTTGACGCAATTACCGAGCTTTTTTCCGTATACGAAAGCTCCGAGCCGTCAAACCGCGTTACGACGCCGCCCGCCTCCGTGACTATAAGAGCTCCCGCGGCGTAATCCCACGGAGACAACAGCATTTCGCAGAACGCCGCGGCGCGTCCGCAAGCGACATAGCAGAGATCGGCGGCAGCGGCGCCGCATCTTCTGACGTCCACGGAATTCATAAGCAGACCGCGCGCAAGCTCAAGCACCGCGTCGCACATCGACTGACGCATATAGGGCGTGGTGCCGAACAGCGTAAGCGCCCGCCGCGTTTCAAGTCCGCTGACACGGATCGGCTCGCCGTTCAGAAACGCGCCTCCTCCCCTCTCCGCGTAAAACATCTCGTCCGTATACGGCAGATACACCGCGCCGAACACGGCTATGCCGCAATCGAACAGCGCGACGGAAACGGCGCACCCGCCGAAGCCGTGTATGAAATTGCTCGTGCCGTCTATCGGGTCGATTATAAACGTGGGCTCATCGTCAAGTCCGCGTTTGTCCTCGCCCTCCTCTTCTGCGAAAAAGCGGGCGCCCGGTATTATTTCCGACAGTTTTTCTTCAAGAAATCTCTGCACCTTAACGTCGTATTCGGTGACGTAGTTGAACGTGCCGCCCTTCTGACTTATCAGCTCCTCGGGGCATCCGCGCGGCGCGGACAGCACTATCTTCCCCGCGCCGTATACCGTATCAAGTATCTTTTTATTTAAATCGGTCATAATCAATCTCCTTTAACTTGATTATACCTCTTTTTCCCTTTGTTGTCAACATACTCTTGACATTTAACGTAATTTATGATAATATAAAATCAATAAATGAAAGGTCGTACGGGATTGAAAAAGGTTGTATCTTTATTTTTGATCATGATAACGCTTGTCGCGGCGCTGTTCGGGTGCGGCGAAGCTGCAAACGAGACTACGGCGGACGCTCAGACGGAGACGAAGGCGGAAACGAACGCGGAAACGACCGAAACGTCGGATGAGGCGACGGAAACGGAGCCGGTGGACGATCCCGGGCCCTCTGTCATCGATCCGCGCGACGTGAAGATCGGCGGCTATCCGATAAGCGGGTTTTCCGTCGTAACGGCGAAGGAACCGGTGTCCGCCGTGACGAACGCGGCGGTCGATCTCTGCCGTCTTATAAAATTCGCGACGGGATACGAGCTTCCGATCATACCGGACGAAGAAAAAAACGGTCACGCCATTATATTGGGCGAGACGTCGTTTGACAACGACAAATTAAACGCGGCGGTCTCCGAGGTAAAGGACGACGGGTACGCCCTGCTTGAAATCAACGGCGATCTTTACATCAAGGGCGCGATAGCGCGCGGCACGATGAACGGCGTTTACAGCTTTCTTGAAGACTATCTCGGTATGCGCTTCTATTCCGACACGTTCACTTACGTCAAAAACGAGTACGTCAAAAACGTTCCGAAGGATCAGCACACGGTCTTTTCGCCCGGCTTCGGCGGCAGGTACAACTGGACCGTCTCGGGTGAGACGAACAATCAGAGGTACGCTAAGCGCACGAAGAGCACGAGCATAAAATACGCCGGCTCCCACAACCTCGGCTCACTTTCGAAAACCGGCGACGGCACGAGCAATCAGCCGTGTCTGTCCGACCCGAAGATCCTTGACACGGTGTTTGAAAACCTGTGCAAGCAGATAGACAAAAAGCCGACAAAGACGTTTTTCCACATAAACCAGAACGACGGCGGCGCCTTCTGCAAATGCGCCGAATGTACGGCTAAAAACGAGGCGGCGGGCGGCACCGCGATGGGCTCGCTTCTGATATTCATAAACGAAATAGCGGCGAAGGTCAAGGAGAAATACCCCGACAGGGATATCGACATACTTACGTACGCCTACAAGGAAACGACGATATGCCCCGACCCCGATTACGTAAAGCCCGCGGACAACGTCATAATCGCGCTTTGTATGATGGATTCGAGCTGCTTTACGCACGCCTATTCCGACCCGGAATGCGAGCACAACGCTATATCGTATCAGAATATGGTTAACTGGTCAAAGGTCTGCAAAAAGTTCGTCGTATATGATTACACGTACAATTTCGCTTCTCAGGTCACGTCGGTCGGTCCTAACCTCGACGTTTTGTGGGACAATATGCAGGCTTTCAAAAAATGCGGCTGTATAGGTCTGTTATTAGAGGGCGACCATATGGCTGAGGCGGGCGAATTCACGGAGCTGCGCAACTATCTTCTGAACAGACTTATGTGGGATCCCGATATTACAAAAGAAGAATACGACAAGATGCGCGCCGAATTCATGGTCGATTATTACGGAGCCGCGGCGCCGTACCTGTCCGAATACATAGATCTGCTGAACGCCACCTCGCGCAGAAAGGGACTTACCGCGTGGGACGGACACACCTCCGTTTACACCGACCCGTCCGTATTCTACGCGCCGAAGGTGGACGGCAAAAAGGATTACACGGTCATAAACAAGTGCGAGGAGCTGTGGAACGCGGCGCTTGAATGCACGCTGACCGACGAGCAGTTTGCGCACGTTGAAAAATCCTCGCTTCATTTCTACGATTTCCTGTCGCGTTACTCCGGAAGCACGAAGACTAAGAAGACCGCGAAAGAAAAATTCCAGGCGATGTGCGACAAGTACACGTACGACTATGATGCAAGTCTGCCGAAAATCGGAAACGCTGATCTGCCCGCGGATCAGCCGTCCGAGGGACTTACGTACAGAGAATACCCCGACGGTAAAGGTCTGTACGTGTGCGACAGAGGCGATTTCACCGACGGAATGCTCGTTATCCCGGCGGAGCGGGACGGCAAAAAGGTCGTGTCGGTAGGCAAGAGCGCTTTTGCCCGCGCGAATAATTTAGTTTTAGTGCATATCCCCGAGGGCGTGACGTATATCGGCGTATACGCGTTCCGCGGCTGCAAAAACTTAAAGGCGATATATCTGCCCGCGAGTTTACAGACGCTCGGCTTCGGCGCTCTCGGCATATCCGGCGAAGAACATTTCGGCAACGATAAAATGACGGATATATATTACGCGGGAACGGCGGAACAGTGGCAGGCGTTATACGAGACGAACAACGGCACGTGGAAAACGCTCTCCGGCGTGACCGTACACTGTTCGGACGCCGATATAACGATCGCCGCCGAAGAATAAGATCATTATATAGACAGATCAAAAAAAATAAAAGGCTCGTCACCGTTGTTTATATCATAGATCGTTTTTCTGTGAAAGGAACAAAGCCAATGAAAAGATTCGTTTGTTTTGCATTATCACTTTTATTCGTATGCACAATAACAGCGTCGTGCGGCGAAAACAAGCCTGAGGCGACAGAGACGGCGACGGTGACGACGGAAACGGAAGTATCGACTGACAAAGCGGAAACGGCGGATGCGACGGGCACAGAGGAACCCGCGCCCTTGACGCCTGAGGAAAAGCTTAAAGACAAGACCGCGCTTTTCGTCGGGGACGCGCTTTTTGCGGGCGTGTCTTCCGAGGACAACGTATCCGACGGGATCGTATCAAGAACAGCCTCAAAATTCGCATTCAAAACGGTAAAAAACGCGGCGGAGGACGGCGCGTCGGTATCCGATATTCCGGGCAAGCCGACAGTTTATTCACAGCTTGAAGCGGAATCAAACAATAAATACGATTTCGTAATAATAGAAGGCGGCGTGACGGACGCCGCGGCGGCCGTCGACATAGGGCGTATAGTTCCGGAAAAAGCGGATGAAACGGACGAATCTGAGCTTGACACAAAAAAATTCGCGGGCGGGTTTGAAAAAACGCTTATGACGGCAAAAAAACTGTTTCCCGACGCGTCCGTAGGCTGCTTCATAGCGCCTGAAATAAAATCGGGCGTTGGCGCCGTTTCGGATATGCGCCGCTTTGCCGAGGTGATGAGGCTCGCGTGCGAAAAGTGGGGCGTTTTCGTCCTTGACGCGTCCGGTAACAACGATATAAAAATAGAGTACAATAAAAGCACCGGACGCACGGCGTCCACAAATCTCAGCGTATATGAGGGAAACGGGCCGGAAAACGCGATAGACGGCGATACGTCCACGCTTTTCTGGGCGTTCGGCGGAGCGTATGACGGAAGCACGTTTACGGTAGACCTTTCGGTTTTATCGGACGTAAGCTCGGTCAATCTGATAATGGGCTCGGAAAAATATCAGAACAACTATATGCACTCCGCGCTCATGGAATATTCCGCCGACGGTGAAGAATATACGAAGCTCTGCGATCTGAACAAAACGAACAGGATAACGTACTGCGATACAAAATTCACGGCGAGGTACGTCCGCGTGCGCTCCACGGCGTACGACGTGGAATGGCCTTTGATAACTGAATTTGAAATAGAAGCGGAGCCGTCGAAGGACGCGGGAGGAGAGTATGAAAAGCCGGTACATATAAGCGGCGCGGATCTTGAAAAACTGACTGCTCTTATTTCGGAATTTATGGGGGAAATATACTCAAACAAGCGCGCGCCCGTGTTTGAGACGAAAGCCGGACTTTGCGGCGTCGCCTCCGTATTATCGGGCAAAAAGGTGCTTTATTACGGCGATTCAGTATGCGACAAGTCCTTCCACGACGACCCGGCGCGAACGACCTATTATTCGTATGCCGGAAGGATAAGCGAGCTATACGGAACAAAAACGTACAACCGCGGCAGAAACAGCGCGTCCTTTTCAACGGCGAGAGGAACGAATACGATAATAAACCAGACGAAAACGGACCTGAACAGAAAAGTCGACATGATAGTGATAGAGGGCGGCGTGAACGACGCGATGGATTCCGCGCCCGTCGGCGCCGTGTCGGATATGACCTCCGAAAACTTCGACACAGATAAGCTCGACAAAAAAACGATGGCGGGCGGACTTGAAGAAGTGCTTTATACGCTGAAAGAAAATCATCCCGAGGCCGTTATCGTGTATATGATACTCTACAAGGTCGATTTCAGCATGGGCAGATGTAACGATATGGACGAGTACGTCGATACGATAAAAGCGCTCTGCGATAAATGGGGCGTCGAATATCTTGACTTATATAACGACGTATGGTTCAATATCAAATTCAACACAAAATCAAGGGTATATACAAACGACGGGCTGCACCCGAACGCCGCCGGATACGATTTTCTGACGCCCGTCCTCGCGGAATTCATGGCGGACGCGTACGTTAAAAGCAAAGGAACGTGAAAAACGTAAAACAGCGTCACATTTCATTGTTCAGACACCGGTCTGACCGTTGCACGGAATAAACGTCCGGAAAACAGAACATAAAAAATAATCTCTTAATATTGACATATGAAGTTTTTTATGATATACTTTTATCACAAATAAAACAAAAGGAGATTTGATATGAAGAAGAAATTCAGCCCGCTTATGATCGCACACCTTGTTTTAATGCTGCTCGTTCTGATTTTCAGCGTTTTTAACATGATAAAGGTATTTTCATACTTGGGCGCGGGTCCTGCAAACACAGCTCCGACAATAATTTACGGCGTTTGCAGCGTGTTCAACGCCGCGGCCATGTGCGCGGGTATCCTCTACCTTTGGAACGAATACGGCAAAAAGGCGGCGATCTTATACAAGTCGTTTCTGTATCTCAACGTCGTGGTGACGGTACTTATGCTTGTCGTAAATATCCTCGTTGACGGCCAGACGGCGTTAAAAATACCCGCGATCGTCATTTTAGGCGTCAAAGCGGTGATACTGCTTGTTATGACGTTCAAAAAGGACCTCGGCAAAAAGAACACGTGGACGCTGTTCTTAGCTTTACTTATACTCGACGTTGCGGGAGTCGTGCTGATGTTTATCGGTATGGGCGCAAATCTTATCATACACGAGATACACGGAGCGGCGGCAAGACTGATAAACGCCGGAACGATAGCTCTGGCGATACGCGGCAAGTACGCCGACAAGGACAGACGCGGAACAAAATAAGCGACTGCGGCCTGTTTTATATGTTTTTCTCATAAAAAAATCGTATAATTAAATAAAAAAATCAAAAAAACCTCTTGACAAGGCGGAGTTTTTGTGGTATGATAACTCTACCTCTGCGGGAGGTTCTTTTTTCGTGCGAAAAAATCAGCCGCCGTCGAGGGAGGTACAATCTTCGGCGGGCGTACCGCGCCATCTCCGCGGCGGTCCGTCAAATCTAAACGGGAGGTGCCGTCAAATGAGAGACAAGATAACGCTTGCATGTACGGTCTGTAAGCAAAGAAACTATGACACCAAGAAGAACAAGAAAAACGACCCGGACAGACTTGAAATGAACAAGTACTGCAGATTTTGCCGTAAGCACACTCTGCACAAGGAAACAAAGTAATTTTTACGGAGGATTCTTATGGCGAATGAGATCAAAGCCCCCGAAAACAAACCGGAGGTCAAGAAAAAGGAGAATCTGTGGAAGCGCTTTGTCAAGTTCTTGAAGGACTACAAGGGCGAATTCAAGAAGATCACGTGGCCTACGGCGAAGCAAACGGCGAAGAACACGGGTATCGTTCTTGCGGCCATGGTCGTTGTCGGACTGTTCGTCGTTCTGCTCGACCTTGCATTTTCACAGATCATCGGTCTGCTCGGCAAGATAGGAAGCTGACCGAAACAAAAGAAAGCGCGCCTGTTATGCGGCGGCGCGCGCTGAAAATCCCTGCCGCATAAAGAAAGAGGCTTGCTATGATGGATGATTACTCCCCCGAACCTAAATGGTATGTAGCGCATACCTATTCGGGATACGAGAACAAAGTAATGGACGACATAAAGAAGATCGTGGAGAACAGAGGCTTGCAGGACGTCGTAACGGACGTGCGCATCCCGCTCGAGGTAACCGTGGAGATGGACGGAGACGTCGAAAAAAGACACGAGACAAAGCTGTTCCCGAGCTACGTTCTTGTAAAAATGGTGATGAATGACTTCACCTGGCACATAGTCAGAAACATCCGCGGTGTCACCGGCTTTGTCGGACCCGGCTCCAAGCCCGTCGCTCTGACGGACAAGGAAGTCGCCGAATGGGGACTCGAACCGGAAACGGACGAGGCGGCGCACGTGGAAAAGAAATCGAATCTCGGCTTTGCAGTCGGCGATACCGTCAAGGTCAAGGAAGGCGTTATGTTCGGTATTTCCGAGGTCAAGGTGCTTGAGATTTCTTCTGACGAGCGCACGGTCACCTGCTCCGCGTTCATGTTCGGACGTGAGACGGTCATCGAGCTCGATGCGGCGGATCTGTCACCCATAAAATAAGCCGCGCAGTATATCTGCAAACGCGCCGATAAGCATTTGCCGCTTTTTCGGTCGCAGTCGTGGGAGGAAGATAAATTTTTTCGTGTCTTCCGACAATAACCACATACGGAGGTAATAAAAATGGCAAAGAAAA
>CADBSB010000073.1 GCA_902797235.1 uncultured Ruminococcus sp.
CCTTGAATAAATCGACGTTCGGAACGTAGATGCCCAAGCCGTAGTCGATTTCGGGATTTGTCCACGCGCACCACGTTTCCGTGTTGCTCGACTTCATCTTCTTCGTACAGTCCGCCACGTACTGCGCTTCTCCCCAGAAATTGAGATCGTCTCTGTAAGAAAGCTCCTTATCCTGCCACGGCTCCGAGCCGTCGTACCACGTGAATCTCGACAGATAGCTTACAGTATATAGCGCCGGCAGCTCCTGACCCGTGTACGGATGCTCCCAGCCGGAAAAATCGACGAAACGGTTGTCAACTCTAATATATTCGTCCGTCACCGTGTAGGTATTCTCCATATAGCTCGGCGTGAGATAGTTTTTATTCGACCAGTCCTGAGGCTGTGATTTGATGCAGACCGTCGTATCCGTGACGTTGAAGTCTATAAGACGGCTTGAATTACCGTACTGGTCGCCGCCCTGAACGGGGTTATAGACCCACCTGTTGTTCATAAACGTACCCGGCTGATATTCGCTGTTGCCGGACGTGCCGTAGTACGACTGCTGGATCAGGCGGCCCGTGTCGTGGCTGTTTACAAGGTTTTTAAGCGACGATTGATTATCCTTCTTGTCCTCGACGTAGTTTATGCCGCCTCCCCACAAAAGATTTATGCCGACCTTGAAACGGTCATTTTCAAGATAATACGTCGTTTTGTTTATCAGCTCCGCCTCTTCCGTCTTTGCGTCGTATATCATAAAGCTCGCGGTCTTTCCCGTGCACGTCTCGGCTGTAACGGACAGCAGCTTATCGGCGACGCCGCCGTTGACGTACGAGCTTATAAGGCAGCCGAACGTGCCGTCCTCCGCCGCCTCAACGTAAAACATATCGGTTTTTTCGGACGAATTTGAAGAATATTTTACGTAAAGCTTCATCGGCTCGGACGACGAGTATTTGAATACAACCTGGTTGAATTTACCCGATATACCGTCAAATTCCGCGGTAAAGTCCTTTTTAACGCTGAATTTCTCGTCCGAAAAGCCTTCGTATCCGCTCGCGGTATATGAAAATCCGCTCAGTCTTACCTTGACTGTGCCGTTTTCTTCGACGAACGTCATACCCTCCGGCTCTTTAGTCTCCTCGTCCGTGACCGTGTCCGATACGGTATCCGTGATCTTCTCCGTCGTTTGTTCCGCCGTCGTAGTATCCTGTACGTTTCCCGCATCGCACCCGATAAGCGTACAGACCGTAAGCACGGCAAGCGCCGCCGATATTATTTTAAAAAGGTTTTTCATTATTATTTCTCCGTTATGTATTTCCGAAAATATTATATCATGGGATATGCTGGTTGTCAACGGGGTTTTTGTTAAAAGGAAGGTAGGGGAATAAGTGAAATATTTTGCCTTACGGCAAAATGTGAAATAACGGCTTACGCCGTTGTGAAATATTCGGCTGACGCCGAATGTGAAATTCTGTTCGCTATAGGCGAACAGAGTTGAAAAAACCTCGCTTGCGCGAGGTTTTTCATGGGGGAAGGTGGATTCGGACCACCGAAGTCAGTGACAACAGATTTACAGTCTGCCCCCTTTGGCCGCTCGGGAATTCCCCCATATGGAGCTGGTGAACGGAGTCGAACCATCAACCTGCTGATTACAAATCAGCTGCTCTGCCATTGAGCCACACCAGCATTGAGTGCCGCTTTTAACTACCGTTCATCGGCGACGGTGTGTATTATATCATAAATAAAGTGTTTTGTCAATACCTTTTACGCATTTTTTTAATGCGATTTTTTTTTGATTTTATTATAAAGTCATTGACAATATCGCAAATCAATGGTAAAATAATATGATACCCGATAACAGGTGAAAGGAGGCTTTGATATGAGCGACGAACGCGACGATTTCTGGGATCTTCCAAAGATAACGCCGAAAAAACGCATGACGCCGGCAAACGCTGCCGTGCCGTCGCAGACGGACGCGTCTTCCGTCAGCTTCGGCGGCGGTGCAACGGTACCGAAATACGTGATACCGAAAAAGACCGACGTTGTAAATACGAAGCACTCCGAGGTGGTGCTTGAATACTCTCCCGAGGATTCGCTTATACTTCACGTAAAGATCTGCAAATGGCCGACGGATTATTCATACTATAACAGATTCTTACAGGACGCGCTGAAATATTACCACGCCAAGTGCGAGGATGCGGAATTCGTGCCGTTTTTCTCCTACTTGCCGCAGTACAACCAGATGAATATCGACCAGCTCCGCTATTATCTTTACTGGCGGCGCCGTGTATCGCGCGGCGATTATATAAAAACGGATTACAGTTATATTTTCCTATACTGTTACGAGCTTATAAACCTTGAAAGCGTGTCGACGCCGGAAAAGCGGCTTTCGGCTCTCTGCTCTCTTTTGAACGGCTATCGGAAGGATTTCAAAAGCCTTGACAGGTATTTGGGCGAATGGATCTGCGACTTCTGCCTTATACATCAGCTCCCGCCGCCGGACGAGCTGTCCGATCCGGTCATATCCGATCTGATGACCGTCGTTAACCTGCGCGAATTCTACGTAAAAAGCCGTGAAAACGTGCACGACGCGGCGCTGCGCGATTTTATCATAAGAAACAACACCTACCGGTACGAAAACTCAACGACCTATAACGAACAGACGAAAGTGATTTTTGACAATCACCTGATAAATTCCGTTATATATACGCTTGAAAAGACGGAGAGCATTAAGGACGGCGTGCCGGAGCTTTCCAAAACGCTCGTATCGCGCACGGCGTATAACGGCGCGCTCTGCGTCTCCGAAACAAAATGCAGGATAGACGCGGAATATCTCTCCCTTAACCGCTCATTCAGATTCAGGGGCATGATACCGAGCCTTGTGAAATGCGCGGAAAACAATATAAGAGCCGCGCTCGGCATCAAAAGCCGGCTCTCAACGCCCAACCTGTCGGACGAGGCGGTCAGGGTGATGAAGGAATACTACGACAAAAACCTGCCGCAAACGGTAAAGCGGAAAGAGAAGCCGAAAAATCCGGAGGACGAGATAAAATACGCGCTGTACGAGGCGGAAAGCACGGGCTTCGATCCCTCCGCCGCCGCGGCGATCGAGGTCGATTCGTGGGAATTGACGAAACGTCTCGTGGACGAGGATGAGATCGAAGAAGAGCCGGAGGATCAGCCGGCAGCAAAAACGCCGGAGGAGAAGCAAAACGATAACGGCTCGCCCTACGTTTCTCTCTGCAAGGCGCTGCCCGATCATTCGCTCCGCTTTTTGCGGATTTTGGCGGAGGACGGGTATGAAAAAGCCGCGTACTTCTGCCGCAAAAACGGTCTTATGGCGGACGCTCTGATCTCCGATATAAACGAGGCGGCGTACGAGCACACGGAAGATATAATAATAGACGGCGAAAATATAGTTGATGATTACAAATGCGACGTTTTTGACGCATTGAATGTTGTAAAATAACGGTGATGATATGGAAAACAGCGAAATCAAAGTTCCCAAAAGGATATTATCGTCTCTTTTGAACTCCCTTGCGGCGGGCGTTGTGCCGAGGAGCGGCGCGCCTTATATAGCGATAGGGCGCAAGGAGGAGACGGACGCGGTGCTTGACGACCTTGACGTTATAGCCGAAGGCGGCGCGGGTATGCGCTTTATCATAGGCAAGTACGGCTCCGGAAAAAGCTTTTTATTGCAGCTCATACGCGGGTACGCGATAGACCGCGGCTTTGTGGTCGCGGACGCGGATCTTTCGCCGGAGCGCCGTTTCAGCGGCTCGAAGGGCACGGGCAGAGCGACGTTCTGCGAGCTTATAAAAAACCTCGCCTGCAAATCTTCGCCCGACGGCGGCGCTCTAAAACAGATAATCACGAAATGGCTATCGTCGTTACAGTCCGAGGCGGCGGCAGCGGGGCTTGAACCGGGTACGGTCGAATTCAGATCGTATATCGGAAAGCGCGTTTTCGAGGTCACGGGCTCGCTTGAAGCGCAGGTCAACGGCTTTGACTTCGCGCTCGTTATCAAGCGGTTTTACGACGCGTATATATCGGGCGACGAGGATAAGGTGAGCAGCTGTATGCGCTGGCTGCGCGGTGAATTCACCACCAAAACCGAGGCAAAATCCGCGCTCGGCGCCTTATCGGTGATAGACGACGACAACTGGTACAACTATATAAAGCTCTACGCCGTTTTCTTCCGCAAGATAGGCTACAAGGGCTTTGCGGTGATGATAGACGAATGCGTGAACTTATATAAGATACCGAACAGGATAAGCCGCGAAAACAACTATGAAAAGATACTTTCCATGTATAACGACGCGATGCAGAACAAGGCGGAGGGGCTTGAAATGCTGCTCGGCGGAACGCCTCAGTTTTTAGAGGACGGCAGGCGCGGATTATACAGCTACGAGGCGCTGAATAGCCGTTTATACGACAGCAGATTTGCGGAAAGCGGTTATAAAAACCTGATAGGTCCCGTCATCAGACTGCGCAGGCTGTCCGATTCCGAGCTTTACGCGCTTATCGTCCGTCTCACGCGCTTGCACGCGCAGTATCACGGCGTACAGCCGCGTATAACGGAGGCGGAGCAGCAGGAGTTTTTAAAGCTGTGCCTGCACCGCGCGGGCGCGGATACAATGATAACGCCGCGCGAGATAATACGCGACTACGTTTCACTGTTAAACATCCTTCTGCAAAACCCGGAGGCGGACGCGTCATCCCTTATAAACGGCGGCGCGGTAAAGCTGGAGCACGAAAAGACCGACCCCGACGAGATAACGGAGCCGGCGCAGAGCTATGATAAAACGAAATATGATTTTAATATCGAGGATATAGAGATATAATGGCAAACGAAAACGACGTATTTTACAGATTTTCTCCGTTCATACGCGATTTCATCTACCGTCACGAATGGGAAAGTCTGCGCTCCGTTCAGCTTGAAGCGGCAAGGGTGCTGTTTGAAACGGAGGAAAACCTGCTTATAACCTCATCCACCGCGTCGGGCAAGACGGAGGCGGCGTTTTTTCCCATACTTTCGATGCTTGAGGAGGATCCGTCGCAGAGCGTTGCGGTGCTTTACATAGCGCCCCTGAAAAGCCTTATAAACGACCAGTTCATAAGGCTTGACGAGCTTCTCGAAGAAAGCGGGATACCCGTTTTCCACTGGCACGGCGACGTGTCGTTTTCACACAAGAACAAGCTTTTGCAGGATCCGAAAGGCATCTTGCAGATAACGCCCGAATCGCTTGAAAGTATGCTTATGAACAGATCGAACGACATAGTCCGTCTGTTCTCCGACCTGCGCTTTATAATAATAGACGAGATACACACGCTGACCGGGACGGACCGCGGCAATCAGATAATCTGTCAGCTCTCCCGCATAGGCAGGCTTATCGCGCGCGACGTGCGTAGGATAGGGTTGTCCGCTACTATCGGCGATATAGACGCGGCAAAAAAATGGCTCTGCGGCGGCAGTTCCCGCGGCTGTGAGGCGCCCGTTGTGCCGGAGGGCAAAATAACGTGGCGGCTCGCGCTCGAGCATTTCTACATACAGAACGCCAAGCTCGATCAGACGAGATCGGCGGACGGCGTGACGGACCCGTTTTCAGATCAGAGCGTACCGGTACAAAAGCCCGAAAAATTCGATTCGGCTCGCGCGGCGACGGACGCGGGATACGAATATATTTACGACTGCGTAAAGGATAAAAAGGCCCTCGTCTTCTCCAATTCCCGCGAGGAAACGGAGTATATAACGGCGACGCTCCGCCAGATAGCTGAAAACCGGCACGAGCCCGATATATTTTTGATACACCACGGAAATCTGTCCGCTTCGCTGCGTGAGGAGGCGGAGGCAAAGCTGAAAAGCGACGAATACGGCCGCCTTGTAACGTGCGCGACGGTAACGCTCGAGCTCGGCATAGACATAGGCAGACTGCAAAGGATAATGCAGATAGAATCGCCGAACTCAGTATCGTCCTTCTTACAGCGCCTCGGCAGGAGCGGCAGACGCGGAGAGCCGCCGGAGATGTTCATGGTCTTCCGCGAGGAGGACCCGCTGCCCGATACTCCCCTGCCCCAGCTCATACCGTGGAATCTGATACGCGCAATCGCGATAATACAGTTATACATAGAAGAGCGGTTCATAGAGCCGCCGATGACGAAAAAGCTGCCGTTCTCCCTGATGTTTCAGCAGACGCTGTCCGTCCTCGCCTCCTCGGGCGAGCTGTCGGCAAAGGCTCTGGCGGACAGGATTTTGTCTATGCCTCCGTTTGAGCACGTGCCGAGGGAATACTATAAAACGCTCCTTATTTCCATGCTTCAAGAGGATTATTTAGAGCAGACGGAGGAAAAGACGCTTATAGTCGGGCTTAAAGGCGAACGGCTTACAAATTCTTTCAAATTCTACGCCGTATTCAAGGATACGGAGAATTACTCCGTCCGATGTGAATCGGACGAGATAGGCACGATAACGACGCCCCCGCCCGTAGGGGACCGCTTCGCGCTCGCCGGAAGAGTCTGGGAGGTGACTGAGCTTGACGTCGGAAGAAAACTGATATACGTCAAGGCGGTTAAGGGTAAAATGGAAATTTCGTGGCCCGGAGATTACGGCGAGATACATACAAAGATACAGCAGCGTATGCGCCGCGTGCTCGAGGAGGACGTGATTTATCCGTACCTTAAACCGAACGCCGCGCAGAGGTTGTCCGTCGCGCGCCATATAGCGAAAAACACGGGGATGCTCAAACACTCCGTCGTGTCGCTCGGCGGCCTTACTTACTGTATGTTCCCGTGGCTCGGCACCCGTTCGTTCCGAACGCTGCGCAAGATAATGAGCAAAAACGCGGAGCGGCTGAATATTTCAAATATAGAATACGAGGGCTGCTGTTACATCACGTTCAGATACGAGGGCAGCGATACACGGCGCTTCTGCACGGAGCTTGACCGCATCTGTCAGGCGGGCGTCGACACTACCGAGCTCATATCAAAATCCGAATCGCCGATATTTGAAAAATATGACGATTATATACCGGGAGAGCTTTTACGCGCCGCATACGCCGCGGACAGACTGAGGGTCGACGAGCTGACACCGCGCGTAAAAGAGATGAAAGAAGAAGAATTATCGTATAAAAATAAGGAAAACACGGATGATTGAATTTATCTACGGTCTGCCGTCAAGCGGCAAAACGACGCTTTTGTACGAAAAAATAAAAGAAACGCTCAAAAAAGGCGGGGACGCCGTGCTTATAGTGCCGGATCAGGAGGCGCTTGACGCGGAGGCGGCTCTCGCCCGTTTCTGCCGTGACGTACCCACCGTAAAGCTGCGCGTTTACGGCTTTTCGCGCTTGTCGGACGACGTTTTCCGCAGATACGGCGGTGTTTCATACAAGTACGTTGACAAAACGGGACAGACGCTCGCCGTTTTTCTCGCTGTGTGCTCCGTTTTACCGGCGCTCAAGGTCTACGGCAAAACGTCGCCGTCCGACCACGCGCTTTTATCCTCCGTTTTGTCCGCCGTGCGCGAGCTGAAACGGCAGGGCGTAAGCGTGCCCGAGCTTGAAGCGGCCGCGGGCGCCGTATCGTCCCCGTCCTTAAAGGACAAGCTTGACGATATATGTCTTTTGATGCCCGCTTATGAAAAGATAATAAAAACGGGCGGCGACGACCCGGACGACGCGCTGTCGCATATGTACCGCGTGCTGACGGAGCACGGCGGAATGCCGGAGGCTGATATATTCATAGATTCGTTCATCAGCTTTACGGGTATGCAGATGAAGATAATAGAATTATTCATGCGCACCTGCAAATCCGTTACCGTAACGTTCGGCATACCGTACGGCAAAAGACCGGATATCCTCTCCCCCGTTTACGATTCGGAAAAGCGGCTCTCCGCCGCGGCGGCGCGGTGCGGCGACGTCGTTCGCACGGCGCTTGACGGATCGTACGCCTCGCACTGCATGACGGCGCTTGAAAAGTGTCTGTCGACGGGTGAAAAAAGCGAAATCAAGGCGGGCGACAATATAAGATTTTACCGCGCAAAGACAGCGTTCGACGAGGCGGAATTCGTCGCGGCGGATATAAGGAAAAGACTGCAAAACGGATGCCGCTGCCGCGATATTGCGATACTTACGAACAGCATACAAACGTGGCGCGGAATAATCGACGCCGCACTTGAACAGTACGGCGTGCCGTACTTCATGTCCTCGCGCGACGACGCGAAGCAAAAGGCGCTTTTCCGCCTTGTTTTATCGGCTCTGCACGTCTGCGTAAACGACTTCCGCTGTAAGGACGTCGTCGGGTACGTAAAGACGGGGCTTCTCAACGCGCCGGCGGACGGGCTCGATCTTTTTGACGATTATATAACGCGCCGCGATATACACGGTATAAAGGCCTTCGGCGAGGATTTTTCCGGCTCTCCCTACTCCTACGGCGTGCCGGACATAGGCGACGAAAACGCGCTGTCGCGCTTGCAGACCGTAAATCAAATCCGCGCCGCGGTGATAACGCCGCTTATAGACCTGTCCGAAAAATTAAAGGAATGTACGGACGCGAAAAGCATATCCGTCGCGTTATCCGATTTTCTTTTAAGCATAGAAATAACCGAAACTCTCGGATGGCTGATAGCCGGATCAAGATCGTCGGGCGATACGGCTGAGGCGGAGGAGACGGAGCAGTTATGGTCCGTTTTCGTCCGGATATCGGAGCAGATCTGCTTCATGTGCGGCAGCCTGCCGATGAACGCGGCGCAGTATATGCGCCTGTTTGAGACGGTTTTGTCCGACACGGATATAGGAAAGATACCGACGTCCACCGACCAGGTGACCGTCGGCGAGGCGGGAATGCTCCGCGTCAGGGGCGTAAAGCACGTTTATCTGATAGGCTGCAACGAGGGCGAATTCCCCGCGGGCGTGTCCGATACCGGGATATTCGACGATAACGACAGAGAGCTTCTGTCCGACGCGGGAGTTGATCTGCCCGGTATGTCGGACGACGAAAACGAGCGGAAAATCTACGATTTTTACAGATGCGCCACGGCGGCAAAAGAGACCGTCACGTTTTCATATAACGTCTGCGCGCCGAACGGCGCGGAAAAATATCCGTGCCGCATATTATCCGAAATAAAACGCGCGTTTCCCGATATAGAGCTCAAACACGGCCTCACCGTCTTTGACATAGCCGCGTCAAAGCAGTCTTTATTTGAGTATTACGCGGAAAACAGAAATACGAAATTCGGCAAGGCCGCGCAGAAGCTGCTTGAAAAAGACGGCGCGTGGGCGGATAAAATAAGTATGCTCGACACGCCGATAACAGAAAAAAACGATAAGCTCGATAAAGAGACCGCCGGATCTCTCATGCCCGGCGCGATAAGGCTGTCGCCCACACGGCTTTCGTCGTTTACCGGCTGCGCGTTCGCTCACTGCTGTAAATACTTCTTAAAGCTCGACGACGGAGGCGCCGTCAGCTTTGACACGGGCGAATTCGG
Source organism: uncultured Ruminococcus sp. (assembly GCA_902797235.1). Taxonomy (GTDB): domain Bacteria; phylum Bacillota; class Clostridia; order Oscillospirales; family CAG-272; genus UBA1248. The sequence goes on from CADBSB010000073.1 coordinate 9,458, forward strand.
CTCGTTTTTACACTACGTTTTAAAGCGCCTGATAGACGACAGGATATCGTCGCTGTTGCCGGCGGAGCCGACGGACGGGGAGCTGTATGAAAAGATCGACAAATATGTTAACGAATACTGCCGCCATTTTCTGCACGCTGACCCGAACGCCGCCGGCATGGGCAGGTTCCGCGCGGCGCTCAAAAACCTCAAAAAATGCGCCGTAAAAGCGGCGAAGGACATAATAAACGAGCTTAACACCGGCAAATTCACGCCCGTTGCGACGGAGCTCAGAATAAGCGACGTCAAAGGCGTGACGCCGTATATGATACAGCTTGAAAACGGCAAAAAAACGTACCTTACAGGCGTGATAGACAGAGTTGACGCGTACGAAAAGGACGGCGTGACGTATATAAAGCTCGTCGACTACAAGACGGGCGACGTGAAATTCGATCTTTCGTCTATTTCCGAATGCGACAAGTCCGTTCAGTTATTCGCCTATATGCTGACAGTCTGCACGTCAAAGGGAAAATTCGAGCATCCCGCGCCCGCCGCACTGTTTTATATGCAGACCGTGCCGTCGTATCCGACGGTGAACGGAAGCGGCGACGAGACGGCGGAACAGCCGCTCAACCGCGGGGGAATAGCGCTGTCCGAGCCGCAGGTGGCGGACGCGCTCGAGCCCGGGCTTGCCGAAAAGAAAGGCAAAATATATAAGCTGTCCGCCGGAAGCATGGTCGTTGCCGCGCCAGATGAGATGACGGCGGTGTTCGAAGAGGTAAAGACGGCGATAGCCGACGCGGCGCTTCGGATGTTTGAGGGCGACGCGTCCGTTACCGGCGTAAAATCGAGTGCGCCGTGCACGTACTGCCCGTATATGGCGGTATGCCGTTATACCGAAAGAAAAGAAAGGAGACGCGGATGAACTGGACGATATCGCAAAAAAACGCCATAGAGATGAGCCGCAGAGACGCGTTGATAGCCGCCGCCGCGGGCTCGGGCAAGACGGCCGTGCTTACGGAGCGCGTCATAGACGAGATATGCACGGGCAAGGCCGATATTTCGCGCCTCCTTATAGTGACCTTTACTGAAAAAGCGGCGGACGAGCTTAAAATCAGGATAAGGGACAGGCTTGAAAAAAAGTCGAAGGACGACCCGGACGACCGCGCGGTAAAAAGACAGCTTTCGCTTTTGCCGTCTGCGTCGATAAGCACCATACACTCGTTTTATATAAAGATTCTGCGCGAGGGCTTTTCCCTGCTCGGCCTGCCGCCGAAGCTCCGCGTCGCCGAGGAGGGCGCGGCGGAGATCATAAGGCGCCGCGTGTTGAACGGCGTCATAGACGGCTATTACAACGAAAACAAAAACGACGGGTATGATATTGAAAACGCGGAGGAATTTTTCGACACGTTTGAAAAGCTCCGCCCCGGTGAAAAGCTTTATAACGTCTTCTGCGATCTTTACGACACAGTTACGTCGTACCCCGAATTCATAGATTTTTACAAGCGCTGTGAGACCGAGTGCGAAAGGTACGCAAACGATTTTACAAAAAGTCCGCAGTTTCAATATTTCGTCGAGCGCACAAAGGCGCGTTTATCGGTACACAAGGCGGATTTTATGCGCCTGTTTGACGAATACGATGACGATCCGGATTTCGTAAACTGCTACCGCCCGGTATCCGAATACTGCGTTTCCCTTATAAACGAAGCGATGACAGCGCTTGACGGACGCGATTACGACGGATTATACACGTTCTTTTCCGCAAAGCCGGCGTACCCGCGATCGAAGCCGGTAAAGGGCGAAAAGGAGTTTAAAGAAGTACAAAAGGCACTTAAAACGTCTTTCGTCAAAACGTGGGACAAGGCCGCGGAATTCCTTTCGTTCAATAAAGAGGACGTTTCGCGCATATGCAGAAAGACGTCGTGGCTCTGCGGCTGTATATATAAGCTACTGAGCCGCTTTGAGGCTGAATTTTCGGCGGAAAAGCTTGAATCGGGCATAATGGATTTCAACGATATGGAGCGGTTTGCGCACCGTCTGATATGCGAAAATCCCGAATTTGCCGAAAAAACAGCGTCGAAATACGACGAGATATACGTTGACGAATACCAGGACGTGAACAGAGTTCAGGACGCGATATTCGCCGCGATATCTAAAAACAACAGATTCATGGTCGGCGACGTCAAGCAGTCCATATACTCTTTCAGAGGCTCCGATCCGACGGTGTTTTCCGCTTACAGAGAGCGTTTTGCACCGTACAACGCCGAAAGCATGGAGCCGTCCGTCATATTCTTATCGGAGAATTTCAGATGCGGCAAGCCGATTATCGACTTTACGAACGAGGTCTTCAAGACCGTTTTCGGCGGCGGAAAAAGGATACCGTATACGAAAAACGACGAGCTTGTTTTCGGCAAGGCCGCGGACGTCAGGGAGGACGTGCCGGTAAAGCTGACCGTATTCCCGGGCGGCAGGGTCGAAGACGAGGCGGAGTACGCGGTGACCGAGATAAAAAAACTGCTCAAAGACGGCGTAAAGGACGACGGCGGGAGGATAGAGCTGTCCGATATAGCGGTGATCTGCGAAAAAAGCAGTACGTGCGCCACGGTGGAAAAGGTGTTTTCCGATAACGGTTTAAGCTGCGTGAACACCGCGGACAGAAGCTTTTTCGACGCGCCGGAGGTGCTTCTCGCCATAAGCATACTCACGGCGATAGACAATCCGATGCTCGACGTTCCGCTTGCCGCGGCGATGAAAAGCCCCGTTTTCGGCTTTACCTTAGACGAACTTGTAAAG
>CADBSB010000074.1 GCA_902797235.1 uncultured Ruminococcus sp.
AAAGAAGAGAATAAATAAACGTCTGTACAAGGCGGGCGGCGCACGCCGTCCGCCTCTTTGATAAAAGGGGTGTTTTGATGCCTAAAAAAATAACGGTAATTTTACTGTCTGTCCTGCTTTTGCTGTCCTGCTGTTCCTGCGGTATCTTCAACAGAAACAAGGTCGATACCTCGGCTCAGGGTGAGCTTATAAAATCGGTTAAGGAGCTGTGCGATACGGCGGCTTTGCAGTACGACGTCGGACTTACGTTTCAGAGCGAATATCTGTACGGTCTCGCTCAGGCGGAGATCTCGTCTCTGCGTCTTGCGATAGACACGGTCTTGTGGCTGCGCGGCGAGGGCAAAAATTTTGCCGAGGTCGTGGGCGACGCGCCGTATAAAAGCTTTGATGAGATTATAGGCGCGGGTCCCGGCTCCGACGCGCCGCTGTACTTTGAGGGCTTGCTTTACAAGTTTCAGGGCGAGGATGAGAAGTCCGAGGAATGCTATAATATGGCGGCAAAAAATCCGGTACATAAGGAAAGAGACTTCTATTTTCTGCGCAAGCTCGCGGTGAAAGAGCTGTATTCGTTAAAAGAAGAAGCGACGGAATGTGAAAAGCACGTCTGCGACCGGTACACGCCGCGCACAGCGTTGATCACGGCGCACACCGGCGCCGAGTTTTCGCCCGTTTATCACCTGGCTCTCGCAAGTGATGAAACGGACGCCGGCGCGGCGCTTCAATGCGCCCTGAACGCCCTGCTCACGGGTCCGACGGTGCCCTCGCTCTACGGCGCCGCCGCGTCGTACGCCATGAGCGCCGGGAAAGTTACGCTCGCCGTGGAGATATTGAACGACGGTCTGTTTTTAGCCCCGGAGGACGCGTCTGTAAACTACGTCGCGGCGCTTTATTCGCACGCAAAGGGCGACGATACGGCGGCTAAAACGTATCTCGACACGGCGAAAAAGAGCGCGGACGGCGATACGCTCGCGAGCATAAACGCGCTGTACGATGTGATAGGAGGTTGAGAGATGAAAAAAGTATATAAAATAATAATTCTTATATTTATTCTTTGTTTTACCGCCTCTTTGATCGTCCCCGCGGGAGCTCTGTCGTTACAGGAGCAGTCGTGGGTATCGCACCTTCGACCGACAAATATGCCGAAACCAAAGGGAAGCACGTCGTATCCCGCGGAGCTTTTGATCGACATGCCGAACCACACACAGGTAAAATTAAAAGGTACCTGCTCGCTTGAAGGTCAGCTTACAGACGAGGATATTTTAGACGCGTTAAAAAAAGCCGCGGCGGAGACGGGATACAAAAGCCCCGAAAACGCCGTTGACGACAAGCTGAAGATCGACCGGTTAAAGGACAAGCTCACGTTTTCACAGGAGGATCAGGAGCGCATAATCAAAAACTGGCTTTCCATCGCGGGCATGGACAAGGTCGCCGATATTTTAAAAGGCAAATTCCCGAACTACGGCGAAACGGACGCGGCAAGCATAGTTATAGATATGATAAAATCGGGCGATCCGCCGGATCTGTCCGCTCTGTCGCCCGTTCCGACGGACTTCGGCGGCTTTGCACAGAACATAATCATAAACGGCACGGTTTTGACGGTGGAGCAGTATAAGCGCGATCAGCAGAAGTGGAAGGACATAGTCGAGCTGTCGCAGGCGCGCGGCCGCTACCGCGAATTCACCGCGCACGTTAATTCGATAATCAAGCAGAAAACAAAGGAAAAGACCGCGTGGACGATACGCATACAGACGCAGGCCGTGCAGGAGCAGCTGTACCGCGGAGCGCCTGAAATACACCTGCCGTATATCTATACGTCGGATATAGTCCTTACCAAAAAGGACGGCAAATTCGACACCCCGAAGGGCGTCTACGAGGGAGAATTCAAGATAGACGTTGACGTTTCATGCGAAGATTACGACAGGAATTTCCATAAGTATCTGGCGGAATATTTAAACGACGGGCTTAAGAAAAATATGCCTATGATAAAGCCTGAAATGCTTTATTCACCGATCAGTCAGTCTTCAAACAGAACAAGCGAGAATAAAACGACGCTCGGCAAAAACAGCGTTTACGTAACGCTTGAAAATAACTCGCTCGGCGGCGTATATGAGCTTGAGATCAATACCTTTTCGCTCGATATCCTATATCAAAAGGTCTTGCACGATTTTGTCTGCGTCGTAACGAAAAAGACGGACGGTGGCTCGGAAACGATAACGTGGACGGAAATAACGGATTCGGAAACCAAAACGTCGTATCAGCAGACGCATAACCGCGTCGTAACGGCGAGCGGCGAGGTGTTAGAGAGCGTAAACACTGACGACGATCCGTATCCGGACACCGACGTGCGCGGGTATATCAAGCTGACGCTCGTCGTCGATATGTCGGGAAAGTAAAGGAGCAGATATGAAAAAAACAGCTTTATTGATAATCTCGTTTATACTCGTTATAAGCCTGTGCGCCTGCGGCTTCAATTTCGACCTCGGAGGTTTCGTTGATAACGACGAGCCTCTGACAAGATACGACACGGAAGAAGCGGAAACGAACGGCGGAAACGAAGCACCGGCAACGAACGCGGGCGAAAACACGAGCCTGATCGACATAGGCGGACTGCTCAACTCCGAATGGCCGGAGAACGAATACACGAATCAGGTACCGAAGCCCGATATGAAGCTTCTGCACTCAAAAACGGACGAGGACGGCTTTACCGCCGCGTTCAATAACGCGAGCGCCGACCAGATCAAAGCGTACGCGGAAAAGCTGAAGTCGGCGGGCTTTACGGAAGACGTTGAGGTAGAGGATAACGAGGTCATGGGAATGACTATCTATTCGTTCTCGGCGTTGAATTCAAGCGGCTATTCCGTCACGCTCACCTTCGCCGTCGGCAGCGCGGGAATGACAATAAGCAAATAAGGGAGAATAAGATGAAGCCTTACGTGATCGACCATGATCTGCATATACATTCACAGCTTTCGCTCTGCTCGTCGGACCCGGAGCAGACGCCTGAGCGCATACTGCGTTACGCGAAAGAAAACGGTTTATCGACCGTGTGCCTGACGGACCACTTCTGGGATCCCGCCGTGTCCGGCGCCTCGGATTGGTACGCGATACAGAATTACGACCATATAAAAGAGGCGCTGCCTCTGCCGCAGGATGAAAACGTGCGTTTTCTGTTCGGCGCGGAGACGGAGATGGATAAGAATTTTACGATAGGCGTAAGCGATAAAACGCTTGACGAGCTTGATTTTATAATAATCCCGACGACGCATTTACATATGGACGGCTTTACGATAGACGCTGAGATAGGCTATGACGACGACGGGATAAAACGCCGCAGAGAGCTTTATATAAAGCGGTTTGAAAAGCTGTTGTCGGCAGACCTGCCGTTTCATAAGGTCGGCATAGCGCATCTGACATGCTCGCTCGCCTGCCGCCACCCGGAAAACGGCATAAGGCTCCTGATAGACGGCATACCCGATGAAACGTACGCCGAACTGTTTTCCTACGCGGCGAAAAAGGGGCTCGGGATCGAGCTTAATTTCGACCCGTTCAAATTCGAGGGGGCCGACCGGGAAAATGAGCTCCGCCCTTACCGCATAGCAAAGCGGTGCGGCTGTAAATTCTATTTCGGCTCGGACGCGCATCATCCGAAAGGATTGAAAGAAGCCGCACAGCATTTCAGAAAGGTCGCGGAGCTTTTAGAGCTTGACGAGAACGATAAATTTAAAGTATAATAAAAACGCGCCGTGTGCGCGTTTTTATTTATGCCGTTTATTCGATCCCGACTACCTTATAGCCCTGTCCTTCGACGGCGGATTTTATTGTTTCATCCGCCACGTCTTTGGCAAGCGTTAAGATCGCCGTGCCTTTTTCGTGGCTCACCTCGGCGACCGTC
>CADBSB010000075.1 GCA_902797235.1 uncultured Ruminococcus sp.
ACTATACGTAACAGCAAGGGGTTTAACGAAGCAGGAGCGGCGAGATGCCGTCCGAAAACGTGGTTCGGATAATTCTCGTTACCCTAACTGTTGTGATACGCCTTCTGCGATTTAAAATATTCCTTATAGCCCGTCACCTCTATCGCGCAGACAAGCGTCTTTGCGTAAGCTCTGTTGTCGTTATAATTCGCCTTGCCTATATCCTTATAAAACGCGTAGAACGGTATGCCGTTAAAGTAAGTCAGCCCGACCTTGTCGTATTCGTCAAACGACACCTCCCGCTGTTCCGCCATGCAGAGCGGGCAGGCGTGCCCGCCGAATACGTAGCCCTTGTGTAAAAGCTCCTCCGCTTCCTCAATCGAGATAAGGTGCGCGTCGGCAGTCTTGACGTAAATTTCCTCCGCCGGTTTTTTATAGTGGTAAAAACTTACCGTCGCGTTATTCAGCGCTCCGTCGCTTACAATCGAGCTGTCAGTCTGACGGTAATTTCTGAAATACAGGACTATGCAGTCTGAATATATATTTGAACGTATGTCCGCGACGTTTTTTGTTTTATCGTATATATACACCGTTAAGGAAGACATATCCGTCTCCGTGTAATCCGCGTAATTGCGTATGATATAAATATCGGGAAGATCGACGTCGAACAGATCGCACAAAAGCTCGCGAAGCGGCTGAAGCGATGAGATCATCTCCTCGTCCGTCTGTCTTCTGTCGACGCTTATATCGACGCCGCCGAACTTTACGGGCTCGTAATCGTCATAATATCTTGAAAAACTTATGCCGTCACACGTCGAGTTTGACGAGGCTGCAATATAATAATTTCTTTCGCTTTCGTAATCTATGTCCGCCTCATAGCTTTCGCTTCCGGAAAATTCCTCATACATTATTTCATAATTCGCGCTGACGCCGAGATTTTTGCAGACCGCGGGCAGATATTTGTTTATAAACGCCCTCGCCTCGCTCTCGTTTGCCGTGCCGTCAATTCTTCTTTCGTATATGCCCACGGTATCCGACGCCGTTACGGGCTGACAGTTATAATCAAGCCCGTCAAGCGACGGAGCATACACCTTAGTATATATCTTCGTCCCGCCCTCAAGGGTTTTCAGCGACGTTATATCCGCTATCTCCTGCGCGGTGTAAACGTGGTTGCCGGGTCCCGGTATATCGGTACCGGAACTCGTCGTATCTGTACGCTCTGTGTCCGTTACCGCGGGCGTTTCGCCTCCGCCGAGCTTTGCCGCGGTTATGAATATGACCGGCAGAAGCACGGCGAGCGCGATTGCGGCGGCTATAAGCGAGATCCTTAAAGCCCTGCCGCCGTTTCTCTTTTTATACTCGGACGTTTCCTCTATATATTTATCGTCCGCAAGCTCCATTTTTTGTAATAAATCTTTTCCTCTCACAGCTCTATCCCCTCCTCTTTAAGATAAGACAGCAGCTTTTGTCTGCAACGGTGAAGCGTGACTTTGACGGAATTTTCGCTGATTCCCGCGCCCTTTGATATATCGGCCACGCTGTCGCCGTAAAAGTATCTGCGCATGAATATCATGCGGTTGCCGTCCGACAGCGACGACAAAAAGCCGTTTATTGCGTCGCGTATCGCCATATCGTCAAGCTTACATTCCGTATCGTCGGGCGAAGGTATGCAGTTTTCAAGCTCCTCCGATAACATAACGTACGTAACGCTGCGCTTCTGTCTGTTATTTTTGCGGCAGACGTTGAGCGACAGATTGCGTATGATACGCATCAGGTACGGAAAAAGATACTGCCTCGGCTCGTTCGGCGGGATGGTGTTCCACGCTTCAAAATACGTACTGTTTTTGCATTCCTCCGCGTCACACCGATCCTCCGTTATGTTAAGGGAGGCGGTGTATAAGCGACTGCCGTACTTTTTGTCCGTCTCGGCGATCGCGACCTCGTCTCTTTGCAGAAACAGATCGACAATTTTGCTGTCTTCCATTGCTTTTTTCCTTTCATTTGAAGGTCCTTCAACCGTATAAGCAACATTTGAGGGGAAAGGTTACATAAAACCGAAAAATTCGGGTAAAAAAGGGCGAGCATAGCCCACCCTGTTTTATGTATCAAGTTATCAGCTTAAATACGAAATAAGGTCGAACACCTCAACGGACGTGACCTGCGCGTCACCTGACGCTTCGTCGAAGACTGTTACTACGTAAAGATCGTATGAAGCGTTGGGAACTACGGGCGCGCCGTATGCGAGGATCTTGTAGTTCGTACCGGCAACGACCTGCGTACCGAGGACCGCGGTCGGTGTGAGCGAAAGACCTACGTAATTATCGATCGCGCCGTCGACCTTCGCCGATACGCTGAGCTTCGTCTCATTGACGTCCGCATCCCAGCCGCCGGACGGATTCTCGCCCGCGGAGCTGTTTTCTTTCGTCTTTATATCCGCTATGTCTATATCGGTTACGCGTTCCACGGCTGTCGAGCCGTCGGTACCTTCATATACCGTGATAACGCACCACGAAGGGGTCGCGCCCGGAACGACGATCTTTTTAACGCATAAGAACGCGTATTTCCGGCCGGCAACCGTCTGCTTTGCCAGAACGTCTTTCGGGGTATAGTCGACGCCGACGCCCAGGCCTTCGCCGGAAAGCGCCTTTTCAAATACGGCCTTTTGTTCCGCTGAAACGTTGTCCGCCGCAAGCTCGCCCGCCTGCCAGCCGCCGCCTATTGCCATACCCGTGTCGTCGATGATATCGTCGGTCGTATCTTCCTTCGTACCGTTCGTCGTCACGCTTGCGTTGTTGTTTGAGCAGGCGGTGAAGACCGCCGCGGCAAGCGCGATAACGAGCATCACTGAAAGTAATCTGATAAGATTTTTCATTTTATTGCCTTTCTTTCATTCTTCCGTTTTTTCTTCGACCGTCTCTTCGGCTTTTTCCTCGGTCAAAGGTTCTTCTTCGGGCGCCTCAGCCTTTTCCGATTTGGCAGATATGTCGTCTATCTTCTCATCCGCTTTTTTTACAACGGCCTTTGCCGTTACCGTTACGGATTTGCCGAGAGCCTTTCCGGATTTGCCGAAGTTGCGGCCGACCTCCGTCCAGCTTTCTTTAAGTCCGTTCGGTTTTATGTTCCCGTTCTCGTCCTTAGGTTCCTCGTCAAGTATTATATCCGCGCCGACCTTTACCGATCTGACGATCGATTTTCCGAGCCCGGCAAACGTAACGCCCAGGTCTTTACCTGTGTTTTTCCATTCTTCCTTAACTCCCATTTTGTTTTCTCCTTTCATTAAACTGCCTCTATTATAACGCATTGATATGAAAAAGTCAATAGTATGGAATATATTTTGATATTTTTTAATATTTCTCTTGCATTTTCTAAAAAATTGTGTTATGATATAAAATAAGATATTATGCGTAATTATTGATTTTTTCAAAAGGAGATATGTTTTATGGGTCTTCATCAGATCATACACGCCGGCTGCAGAAGCGGTCTGTACGGTAACCCGGCGGGCTTCGGTATACTCACGTCGGACAGAGATTTTCCGCGCCAGAACGAATTCGGCGATAAGCTTTCGGAATACAGAGCGCCTGAGATAGATACGGTAAATCCCGAATATTCGGAGAGAATAACGTCTTTCATGCCCGTGTCCTTCACGTACAGGTACAAGGGCGGCGAATGCGCGCTGACGCGCTCCGCCTGCCTCGGCAAAAGCGCTTTTGAGGGCGGGATGGATCATATAAGCCATTCGATTTTGTTTTCATACGGCGATTTCAACTCATATCCGTGCGAATACATCGGTTCCGCGTCGTTTCTGACGGAGCCGCCGGCGGACGCGGTCAATTCCGCCTCGGGCGTCGGCTATATCGGCGCGCCGATACTCACAACCAGCACGACGGTGACGGTGAACAAGGTGATGAAGTTCTTATCCGTCAACGGCAGATTTGAGATATTCAGGAATATGCTCTGGGCGCTCATACACAAGGAGGACGCAAAGAGGAGGATCATCATCTGCGACGAGCAGGAAAACACCATACTCTGGATCTCCGCTCTGAACTACGTCCTGCCGCTGTCATACGCGAAAAAGATCTCGTATTCCACGTACGCCTACGACCCGAGGACCGCGGACGTCGATATCTGCGGCGTCGTGTCAAACTGCACGGCGTACAACAGGGAAATATATGAAAACGAGAACTTCTTTGTTTTCGATCTGACGACGGGCGACTGCTTCGACCCCGGCAGGTACGCGGACGAGGACGATTTCTACGCGTTCATAGAGAATACGATGCTCCACAGCTACGAAACGCTTAAAGTGTTTCACACGTATATCGAGCTTTTCTGCGATACGGACAGGGTAACGCAGGCGCTCTGCCCCGCGTACCTCATGGCGCGCGCGTCAAATTGCTTCACCTCCGCGTCGGACGCGTTCAAGTCCGTTTCGGAAAGACAGTTCGACATAATATCCGAGTATTCCGGCAGACACAGCAAGTACGGCGGAAAGCTGTTATTGTTTGAATCCATCCTGAGCGTATCGGAGGCGGTGCTCGGCTTCGGCTCGGCATACCTTACCAAGGTGCTTGCGTATATGTCCGCGATATATAAGGACGCGTCGTATATACTGCAAAGCGGCTTCCGCGCGCTCGCCGTCGATTCCGTGCCGATATCAATGATCGAGCGCGACGTAACTTCCGGCGCGTTCAACGCGTATTTTGAAAACGTAAAGAAGATGACCGCGTTCTGCGGCATCAGCATAACGGACGAGCTGATGAGCGAAAAGAGCCGCAAGGCGCTTTTGTGGGTAGCAGGCTATCAGCACGTCGAATGGAAGGCCGATTTCATAGTATCGCTCATATCCGAATACATACACAGCCACGGCTCGAGCCACGAGTGCCTGGCGCCCCAGGAAAAGATAGGCGGCTTCCTCTCCTCCGTGATGAAGGAACGCTACGCCTGCGGTACGGACAAGGCGGCGTCGGAGCACGCGCTCTCGCTGTTCTCGGACGACGTCAAACGCTTCTGCGCGCTTGAAGAAAATCTCGAGGCCGTTACGGACGGTATACCGGACGGACTTGCGATCCAGGTCAACCTCACCACGGCGTTCTCCGAGCTGGCGGCGGCGCATTTCAAGGACAACCGCAAGGAGCTGTTCAATTTCCTGGCGGCGGAGGAAAAATTCGACCTTATGTGGTCCACCCTGCGCCAGATGATAGCGACGTACGACGTAAAGGAGACGGGCCAGCTCATAACGGAGCATCACAACGAGTATTTCTCGGCTTCGCCCGAATACGCACAGAGGTATCTGCCCGCCGCGCTTGAAGAATACTACGATAACTGCAAACGCAAAAAGCCGGACGGCGTAAAGGACGCGGAGGATCTGATCTTCGGCATACTTTTGTCCGACAGACTTGTGATAAGCATATCCGAGCCCGTTATGAAGGGCGTAATATCCCGCATCCGCTTCAACAAGCCCAATAAGGAAGCCGAGAAGGTTATAAACGACGTCTGTGAGTACGAATGTCAGATAAGGGGCAAGGAGCTGACGGGCAAGCTGTTATGTCTTGCTTTCGGCGTTGCCGCCGCCGGCATAAACAACCGCAAGGATTACCACAGCGCAAAGCCGTACCTTTCCTCGCTTACGAGCAAGGAGCAGATAAACGTAAGCGGCTTTACCGACAGCGAGGCGGACACGTACCTGTCGTGGATCTTACCGCTGTTCGCCGAGAACGCGGAGGCGGAGGAGATACCGTACGTTTACGGTCTGTTCAGCATGACGGCGCCGCAGTCAAAGATGTTTGCGGAATGCTTCTGTGACGAATGGCTGCAGCAGAGCAAGCATTCAAGCGATTATTCCGATTTCTGCACGTTCTTGCAGTTTTTGTTCACCACGCTCGGCGCGGAGGAGCTGGAGGCCGTCGCGGACAAGGTGAACCGCCTGAATTCAAGAAAGCTCGAGCAGCTCAAGCTCGACGCGGAAACGGCATTTTCAAAGGATTTCGCATTAAAAGAGAAATTCAATCTGATGATCTCCATACAGCCTAAGAAAAAAGGCTTTTTCGGGCTTTTCAAAAAATAATAAAAAACGCGGAACGGTAAATTGTTAATATTCTGTAAATTCGAGGCGGATTTGAAACTTTTTATACACGTTCCGCGGTCTATATATATAAAGGCACTAGGGAGAAATACTTATGAAAAACAAATTTTTGAAATTTACCGTTATAATACTCGTTTTGGCGTTCGTCCCCGTTTTCCCGGCGCTCGCGATCGAAAGCGAGGGACTTTTTCAGATCGAAAGCGATCATTCTACTCTCATATCGTGCGACGCGATAAACGACGATAACGGAGACGTGATAACACAGATCAATTATTTCGGCCCGCACAGCGCGCAGATCACTCAGGAATTGAGCGGCGATAAGATAACGCTTGTCGGCTTTGTCGTATGCGACGTCAAATTCACGTCGTTCGGTTACGGTTACGTATCGGACGGCGGAACGGCTGTGATGAACAGCGAAAAGCTCGGCGATGAGGACGGCTATCTGAATTCCACGTTCGGCTTTGTCGTAGGTGAAACGGGCGAGGCGTCGAGATTTTCGATCGACGTACCCGTGTATGACGGTGACAACGAGTTTTACGCGCTCATAGAGCTTGAAGACGGAAGCATATACGAGATATTACACGTATTGTATAAGGGAACAAACGGAAAGAAGCCCGAATATCCGAAGGAGCAGGACGTTGCCGTTACCGTCACGGTCGACGGGACGGATATAAAAAACAAACCGTACACCGTCTCCGCGTATATAAACTACGACTATTTCTTCATCGACATGGAGGACGTGACGGAGGAGATAGATAAGAAATTCGGCGGCGAGTACGCGGTAAGGGAAATACTCATAAACGGTACCGAGGTCGATTTCGGCGATCAGTACGACAATATGCCGCGCGGCGATCTGCTGATATTAGACGGTTACGAGGACGGCGACGAAATATCCGTAACGTATGAAAAGGTAGCGTCCGCGACGATCGACCCAAATTATGAAGGCGGAAAAAAGATAAAGGTCAGGGCGGTGCACGGCGCGCCCGTATCGTTTGACGAGGTCTATGCGAGAAAAGACATGATAATAGTCGATTACAACACAAAGCCGGACGGCAGCGGAGAATCCTGCATAGTCGACGGGTACGCCGTTTTCCCGTCCGATCTCGGTATCGATCTGAACGGTCTCACCTTATACGCGATATGGAAGGAGCTTGGTATCCCCGGCGACGTCAACGGCGACGGACGCTTGAACAACAAGGACGTCGTAACTCTGTTCAGGTACGTTTCCGACTCGAACACAGCGTGCGATGAATTTGCGGCGGACGTGAACAACGACGGGCGCTTGAACAACAAGGACGTCGTAAACCTGTTCAGGTACATTTCGGGCGGCGACGTAAAGGCGTATTATTACGGCTATAAGCTGAATCAGAGCGTCTCGGGCTTTAAGTTCGAAGTGCCGAAGGGCTTTGTTGAAGCCGGAGCGGACGACGAAAGCCTCGTGCTTTTCGGTATTTACGGCGACGTGATTATCGCGGAGGTATCGGCCTGGCCGTCGTATATGACGCTTTCGCAGGTGTCCGACGCGCAGTTCAGACAGATCCTTGAAAGCAACGCGAACGTCAAGGTCGATTCGATAACACGTACGACGATAAACAAAGCTTACGCCGTGCGCGTTAAATACACGATGAAGGAAGGAAATACCGCGCCGTGCGAGGCGGTGTTCATAGTAAAGGACACGTCGCTTTTAACGCTTACGTATATCGACGCGTCCGGGCTTTATACGTCCGATCTTGAAAAAACCGTGCTGTCGGTAAAATGGTAAAATAAAGAAAACGCGAAAAAAGGCTGAGGGTAAAATTTCTCTCAGCCTTTGTGTTTTTACGGCTTTACTCCGCCGTCATATTATCGAAATAGCCCTGAACGAGTATTATGGGCGTGCCCTTGTCGCCGGAGCCGGAGGTCAGGTCGCAGAGCGAGCCTATAAGGTCGGTCAGGCGGCGCGGCGTGGTGCCCTGAGACACCATTTTGCCGACGAGATCGGAATCCTTTTTCTTTATGTACTCCGCGATAACCGCCTTCAGCTCGTCGCCTTTCAGATGCGCGAAATCGTTGTCAGCCAGATATTTGAGCTTGACCTCGTTCGGCCGGCCTTCAAGTCCGGGCGTGTAAGCGGGGGAGACGACCGGGTCGGCGAGCTCCCATATCTTTCCCACGGGATCCTTGAAAGCACCGTCGCCGTAGACCATTACCTCAACGCGCTTGCCCGTCTTTTCAAATATCTCCGCTTGTATGCGTAAAACTATCGGTTCGCAGTCGCGCGGGAAGAGCTTTACCGTGTTTTCCGTCGCCTTGTTCGATCCGAGCAGACCGAAATCCTTGTTGTAGCCCGAGCCGTCGACGGACTTTGTCAGTATCTCGTCAAGTCCGACGACTTTTTCCGCGCCTGCCTTTATCAGCTTTTTCTTCGTTCTGAATCTCGTATGTATATCGCAGTTTATAACGTTTTTGGTATAGTCGAGTATCGCGCGGCAGTCGTTTGCGAAAATGACTTCTACCTCGCAGCCGCATTCGGCGATAAGGTCCTTGTAGTATTCCACGTAGTCCACACCGGTGAACGGATGCTTTACGTAACCGAAAAGCTCGCGGTATTTTTTCTCGTCAAGCACGTCTCTGTACGGGTCGACGTCCGCGTCGTCAAGCGTTTCGTCGTCAAAGAGGTGGTTTCCTACCTCGTCCGACGGGTATGACAGCATAAGCGTCATTTTCTTTACGCCCTTGGCGATACCGCGCAGGCAGATCGCAAAGCGGTTTCTCGACAATATCGGGAATATAAGACCTATCTCGCCCTCGGGGAATTTGGCGGCGACGTCCTTTGCTATCTGCTCCGTCGTGGCGTAGTTGCCCTGCGCGCGGCCCACCACTGCCTCGGTAACGGCTATAACGTCGCGGTCGCGGAGAGCAAAGCCCTCGCCTTCGGACGCGGCGAGCACGGACGATACGACTATATCGGCTATATCGTCGCCCTGCCTTATGATAGGCGCTCTGATTCCTCTGCTTACGGTTCCTACAAATCTTTCCATTTTTGTAAATCCTTTCCGGTTATTTAAAATATTTGTTTATCTGTTTTAAATACGATAAGAAATACGCGGGGCGGTTTTCCGCCCATTTTTCCATTGATTTTATATTTTTCTTCCATACTCTTGCCGTATAATCGCGGTGTATCGTTCCTGCCCAGCGGTCAAGGTGGTACGGTATCTCGTTTTTGATCTGGGTCGAATACCTGTTCATTATGTTTTTCAGCGCCGTCACCGCCTCGTCGGAGCAGAGAGTTTTGCAGAATTTTATAAAGCTGTTTCTGAATCCGTCGTTGTGTAAACACAAGGCAAGCAGGCTCTGAACGTAGAGCGAATCGGGGTAATTGTCCTTGACCTCATATTTGCCGTCGTAAAAATTGCCGAGCGTGAATTTTATCGTGTCCGTGTCCGCCTGCGTGTAAATCTCGGGTAAAACGAGACATTGGTAGCGACCGAACGCGAAATCCATATCGCGCATGGAGAAGCGCCATTTGCCGTCGCCGTACGTGTTGCCGTCCTTCGCCTCGCCCGTGTAACGCCACACTCTTATGTTGTTGTGCGGCCAGTCGGTGTTGCAGACGTATAAGCAAATCGCGCAGTATTTCATAAAGCTTTCCGTATCGAGCTGCGAGGACAGTTTTTCATAGGCTTTGTCAAGCGTGGCTTTATCGCCGCCGAGCGCTTCGCGCGCCTCACGGCACATCTTTAAATATACGTCAAGCTCGCTCTCGTCGCCCTCGTCCACCTCGTAGTAAAACCACACGTCGTCAAAGCGGCACTGACCGCCGTTATCGTGCTTGCCGCAGTGGCGCGTGGTGTCGAGCTCGGACTTTATTACGGTTATCTTGTCCTTTTCAAGCCCGTAGACGTTTAACATATAATCGTCGTTAATATCCTCTTTCATATCGAGGATGCCGTAGTACTCGCCGTTCAGATATACGACGGCGAAGCGCGAGGTCTGATACGTCACCTCCGGCGCGTATTCCGCTGCGAAAGCGTTTGAGACCGCGTCGCGCGTCAGCGTCATCATATCGGGATCGGCGGCGGTCGCCTGCAAGGAGTCGTTTCCGCCGTTGCGCAAAATAAATCTGTCGTAGCGCTGCAAAAGCTCTCCGCCAAGCGTCTTTCTGTTGTCGAACAGCGGGTAGTCAAAGCTGCCGTTGCCGTTATATTTCATCTCGTCGTAGTATCCGTCTCGACGCGCTGTCACGCGGAACGATTTCTGCGGCAGAACTCTTGACGATCCGCCGAAAATACGCAGTCCCGCGTCCTGCGATACGACGCGCTCGCCGTCGGCCTTGTATATTTCAACGTGGCACGGGCGCTCCCACTCTTTTCCCGAATTCGTCGGATGGTCGATTATGCCGGTTTTGCCGTAAAGATTATCGTCCTCCGTCACAAGCGACACGATAAGCGTGCTGAATCTGCCCTTTTCGGCTTTTATGTACGTCGCGGTCTTTATATAGCCGAGATATTCTCCGTCACGATCAAGGCACACGGCGCGGACGACGGACGTGCCGCCCTCTAAAATCTTAATTTCACTGTCGTATTTTTTTGAATTTTTGTCGGGCTCCGAGCAGTCGAGCGTGTAGGTGATATACGCCCCTTCCGGCGAGTTCTCCGGAAGGGAGAGCGCAAGGCTCTGCGCCTCGGAATAAACGCCGCCCTTTACCGAAAACACGGGCGACAGGCGCGGGTCTTCCTTTTTCGCCTCTTCCGTCTCAGTCGCCGCGTCCGTCTCCGCCTCCGTTTCCGTTTCAAAAACGGCAGTCTCCGTCTCCGCTATGGCGGGCGCGGCGGTATCACACCCGACGGCGAATAATAGCACGGCGGACAACAACACGGTAAGAATTGATTTTATACGTTTCATAAAACCTCAAACGTTGTAATAACGTTCGGCGAAAGCCGAACTCATAACTTTTTGCCGACAGGCAAAAATCATAACTCTAAACTTGCCCGTAAGGGCAATCATAACTAAAACTTTTGCCTGTGACTTTCAAAATTATAATACCATATCCTTACCTTAAAAGTCAACGCAAATTTGTGAAATTACAGAATAAAAATACAATTTGACGGAATTTGTTATATAAAAATAAAAAAACAACTGCAAAACATACATTGACAAAAGCTTTCATTTGTGATATTATGTAGAAAAATATATATATCGGGAATATAATATGAGAGCCAGATACGTTTTTGAGCATATAATGCTGCCGTACCTGCTTGACAGACGCGGCGGGGATTTCGTTTCCGTTTTGATGATACAGAAGCAGTCGCTTTTATACAAGCTCTGCGCTTCCGCATACACGCAGGAGGGCGAGGAGTTTAACGGCAAGCCCGATGATTTCGGCTTTGAGGCGGCGCGGTTAGACGAGCTGACCGCGTGCATGACGCTTAAAATGCCCGCGCCCGAGATACCTGGCGACTGTAAATACATATACATCCTGTCCGACGCCGAGCCGTTCAAAACGTCGTTTTTCACGGTAGAGCGCGACGGTGATGACGGGCTTATGCTTTGCGGGCAGAACGGGGACGTACATTTCACGTTCGGACCGTTCGACGACGAGAAAAAGGCGCTTGCGCTCATGCTCGGCGTTCATAAAGACAGCGCAAAGGGAAATATGGAATGAAAAAATACCTCTGCATAGTAATTACAATACTGATGTTGATCTCAGCTGTCGCCTGCAGTCGTCCCACAGGCGATGCGAGGCTCGATTACCTTGTGCTTGTAAATAAAGAAAACAAGCTGCCTGACGGATGGGAGCTTGCTTTGGATACTGTCCGCATCACAAACTCTGTCGGAGACGAAGTTGAAACAGAACGCGCCGCATACGACGCGTACCTCAAGTTAAGCAAAGCGCTGGAGGACGAAGGCATACACGTTGAACTTGATTCCGCTTACAGAAGCGTTGCGGCTCAGCAGAAGATAGTTGACGATTTTACAAAAAAATACGGCGATGATTACGTTAAACAATACGTCGCCGTTCCCGGGTATTCGGAACATCACACGGGACTTGCGCTCGATCTGTATCTCATAGTTGACAAAAAGACCGTTTACGAAAACGAGGACCTCGTCACGTATCCGGATATATGGGCGAAAATACACGAAAAGCTTGCCGCGTACGGCTTTATTCTCCGTTATCTTGAAGGCAAAGAGAATATTACGGGTTATAATTACGAGCCGTGGCATATCCGTTACGTAGGCTCGGAGAGTATCGCAAAGCAAATAACGGATAAAGGAATAACGCTTGAAGAATATCTTGACAGGCTGCCTAAGACAGACGTCGCGCCGCCTGCCGAATAACACGTAAGGAGAAAACAACAAATGTCGATAGTAACCAAATTCGGCGGCACGTCGCTTGCCGACGCTGATAAATTCAAACAGGTAGCCGATATAGTAAAAGCCGATCCCGAAAGGCGGTACGTCGTCGTATCCGCGCCGGGCAAGCGCTTCAAGGGCGATTTCAAAATAACCGATATGTTTTACCTCTGCTACGAAAAAGCCGTTGCGGGAGAAAACATAGACGTGTTGTTCAACGAGATAACGGAGCGTTATCACGAGATAATCGAGGGGCTGAACCTCACCATCTCCGTCGACCGCGAGCTTGACCGCATCAGAAACGCCATGTATAACATGACCGGCCGCGATTACGCCGCGTCCCGAGGAGAATACTTGAACGCGCTCATCCTCTCCGCCTATTTAGGCTACGATTTTATCGACGCGCGCGAAGTCGTTTTCTTCAACAACGACGGCACGTTCAACGCCGAATACACGAACGACGTGCTCTCCGCAAGACTGAAACGCCACGAAAGAGCGGTATTCCCGGGCTTTTACGGCGCGATGCCGAACGGCACTATAAAGACGTTTTCACGCGGGGGCTCCGATATAACGGGCTCGATCGTCGCACGCGCGGCGGGCGCGAAGCTGTACGAGAACTGGACGGACGTTTCCGGCTTCTTAATGGCTGACCCGAGAATCGTTGAAAATCCGAAGATAATAAACACGATAACCTACCGCGAGCTGCGCGAACTTTCGTACATGGGCGCGACTGTGCTTCACGAGGATTCCATATTCCCCGTACAGATAGCCGGCATACCGATAAACATAAGGAATACCGACAGACCGGAGGACAAAGGCACTATGATAGTCGCCGAAACACCGATGTACGATACTAAAAACGTCATTACGGGCATAGCCGGAAGAAAAGGCTTCACCGCGATAAACATATCGAAGGACCTGATGAACGTTGAGGTCGGTTTCGGCAGAAAGGTGCTCGGCGTGCTTGAAAAGAAGAACATTTCCTTTGAGCATCTGCCGTCCGGCATCGACACGATGTCCGTTATAGTCAAAAGCTCGGAGATTTCCGGCAGGCTCGACTACATTTTGAACGGCATACAGCAGGAGGCCTGCCCCGATTCGATAAGCGTTGAGGAAAACATCGCTCTTATCGCCGTCGTCGGCCGCGCCATGGTAAAATCAAAAGGTACCGCGGCAAAGGTCTTCAAGGCTATCGCCGAGGCGGATATAAACGTAAAGATGATAGACCAGGGCTCCGACGAGCTGAATATCATTATCGGCATTGAAGAAAAAGACTTTGAAAAAGCCCAAAAAGCAATATATTCGGAATTTATCAAGGGCTGATTGTTTACAAATTGTTTGTTGATTTTTCCGCTCTTTAATGATAAAATCACAAAAAAAGAAAAGCGTTGACGGAGAAAAGTAAACGTAAGGTATGATCTCAGAGAGCGCGCGGCGGGTGTGAGCGCGTATCGTATATGCGTTGAAGCTCGCTCCCGAGCCGCGATACCTAAAACGATAGTGATTAAGTGTCGCCGGTTTCCGCCGTTAAAGGGATACGCCGTTATCAAGCGGTTAAAGTTATAAACGCGGGTGGTACCGCGGGATACGTTTGTTATTTCGCCCCGACGTCGTATTTGACGTCGGGGCCGTTTATTTTGGAGGACTTTATGTCTACATTTATTGAAAGGACAATAAGCGGGCAGGTGGAGTACATAGCCAAGACCATGCCCGATCATCCGGCCGTCTTATATCATTCCGGCTTTGATTTCAGAAAGACTTATAAAGAGCTTGACGAGGAGTGCGACAGAGTTGCAAAGGCTTTCCTTGCGCTCGGCATCAAAAAGGGCGACCATATAGCCATGTGGTCGACGAACTACCCTCAATGGATAATCACGCTTTTCGCGGCGTCAAAGATCGGCGCGGTTTTCGTGACGGTGAATACCAACTATAAAATATACGAGGCGGAATATCTGCTGAAACAGTCGGACAGCGCGTGCCTCGTCATGAACCGCGGATTCAAGGACACGAGCTACGTCGATATAATGAAAAAACTCGTGCCCGAGGCATCAAAGCAGGGAGACGGCTTCAAATCAAAGCGCCTGCCCGTGCTTCACCATATAATAACGATAGACGAGGATATAGACGAGCCGGGAATGCTCCCGTGGGAGAAATTCAAAACGCTCGGCGACAGCATATCCGACGAGGAGCTGGCGGCGGCAAAGGCGAAGAACGATATACACGACGTTGTGAATATACAGTACACGTCGGGCACCACGGGCTTCCCGAAGGGCGTAATGCTGACGCACTACAATATTTTAAACAACGGTCTGTCTATCGGCGACTGCATGAAATTCTCACCGGTCGACAAGCTCTGCATACCCGTGCCGTTCTTCCACTGCTTCGGGCTCGTGCTCGCTATAATGGCTTGCATAACGCACGGCTCGACGATGGTCCCGGTCAACTATTACAGACCGCTTGAAGTGCTTGAAACGCTTGACGCGGAGCAGTGCACCGCGGTACACGGCGTGCCGACGATGTATATAGCGATGCTGCAGCATCCGCGCTTCAAGGAATTCAAATTCAACCTCAGAACCGGCATCATGGCGGGCTCGCCCTGCCCGGTCGAGATGATGAAGCGCGTCATCGACGAGATGGGTATGCGCGAGATAACGATAACGTACGGGCAGACCGAGGCGTCGCCCGGCTGTACGATGACGACGACGGACGAGACGTTAGAGCACCGCGTGAATTCCGTCGGAAAGGCCATGCCGAATATAGAGACGAAGATAGTCGACCCCGAGACGGGCAAAGATCTTCCGGACGGCGTGAACGGCGAATTCGTCGCGCGCGGCTACAACATCATGAAGGGCTACTATAAAATGCCGGAGGCGACGGCGCAGGCGATAGACAAGGACGGGTGGCTGCACACCGGCGACCTCGCGTGCCGTATGCCCGACGGGTATTATAAAATAACCGGACGTATTAAGGATATGATCATCCGCGGCGGCGAAAACATTTATCCGAAGGAGATTGAGGATTTCCTCTACACGCACGAAAAGGTGCGCGACGTTCAGGTCGTCGGCGTGCCGAGCGTGCAGTACGGCGAGGAGGTCTGCGCGTTCATAATCCCGAATGACGGTATGACCGTGACGGAGGATGAGATAAAAGAGTACGTGCTTGCAAACATGGCGCGCCACAAGGTGCCTAAATACGTGATAATAACGGACAGCTTTCCGATGAACGCGGCGGGCAAGATACAGAAATTCAAGCTCCGCGACATGGCGACGGAAATGCTGGGGCTGCAGGACGCGGCGTCTATTGTAACGGCATAAGGAGGATAAGATGATGAAGCTTTCGTTTTCAACTTTGGGCTGCCCGGAATGGCATTGGAGCGACATATACGCCACCGCGCGCGATTTAGGCTACGACGGCGTTGAGATACGCGGCATAGGACGCGAGATGTTCGCGCCGAAGATGAGCATTTTCAGCCATGAGAATATAGAAAACACGAAAAAGACGATAGAGGACGCGGGTTTGCAGATACCGCTTTTCACCACGGCGGCGTACTTATCCGACCCGTCTCAGCTTCCGCTTGCGGAATTTGAAATACTCGCATACTCTCAGCTCGCGCAGAAGCTCGGCGTAAAATACGTGCGCATAATGGGCGAGAAAACGCCCGAGCCGCAGTATGAAACGACTGTGGACGAGCTTGCGGAGCAATACGGAAAATTCTGCGATCTCGCCGCCCCCTACGGCGTGACGCTGCTTATTGAGACGAACGGCATTCTGGCAAAGAGCGCGGATATGAAAAAGCTGATAGAAAAAGCGGACAGAGAAAATTCCGGCGTTATCTGGGATATACACCACCCGTACAGATTTTTCCGCGAGACGCCCGCGGAGACCGCGAAAAACATAGCGAAATACGTGCGCCACGTCCACGTAAAGGATTCCTATATAGAAAACGGCGCGGTGAAGTACGCTCTTATGGGCTACGGCGACATACCGGTCGAGGATATAAAGCACGAGCTTGATAACGTCGGCTTTGACGGATTTTATTCATACGAATGGGTCAAGCGCTGGGTGCCGGAGCTTGAAGGATCCGGTATAGCGTTCCACAGCTACGCCGATTACATGAGGTCGATAGATGAAGATATTTGACGTACATACGCATATTTACCCGGACGCCATAGCGGAGCGCGCCGTCGCCGCGCTTGACAAATTCTATGAATTCGTGTCGGACGGCAAAGGAACGTACGACGATCTTGCGGTTTCAAGCAAAAAGAACGGCGTAAGCGGCTTTCTTCTCCTTTGCGTCGCGACAAACGCACACCAGATACACAGAGTAAACGAATCTATAATATCCGCCGTCAAGCGCGGACGCGAGGACGGGTTCGAGGCGTACGCCTTCGGCGGTATGCACCCGTGCGACAATATGGAGGAGGAGATCGAATTCTGTATAAATAACGGTCTTTCCGGCATAAAGATACACCCCGATATACAAGGCGTCGATATAGACGATAAGCGGCTTTATCCGCTGTATGAAATGGCGAACGGCAGATTCCCGATATACTTCCACAGCGGAGACGACAGACCGCAGTATAAGTTTTCCACGCCCGAAAAGCTTGCAAGGATATTAAAGGAATTCCCGAAGCTCGTCGTCGTCGCCGCGCATTTAGGCGGCTATATGGCAAACGACGAGGCGATAGAGTACCTGCGCGGAAACGACCGCGTCTGGTACGATACGTCGTCCGCTCTGTGGGCGATGACGACGGAGCGGGCGGATGAGATAATAAGCGCGCTCGGAGTCGAACACATGATGTTCGGAACGGATTATCCCGTAAAATACGCCGATTCCGAGCTTGAAAGGTTTTATAAGCTCCGCCTGACGGAAAAGGAAAGAGAAGACATTTTGTATAACAACGCAAAAGCGTTTTTGAAAAATTAAGAATTCAAGATCAATGAAAACCGCACTCAGATGCGGTTTTTTCATTCATAAATAGGTTACAAAAGAAAACGGGAAAAGGTGTTGACAAAACGGATAAGACGGAGTATAATTAACGTGTTAAAAATTAACGTGTTAAGGAAGATGAAAATGAAAGAGAAAAAACAAAAAAACGCCTCTCAGCAGGCGGTGAGGCTGCTTATGCTGACCGACCGGCTCCACCGCGCGGCGATAGAGGCACAGATCGACAAGCTGGGCATACACAGAAGCCAGCATTTCGTTCTGATGCACCTGTCGCACTGCGAGGGCGGTATCCCTCAGTCCGAGATAGCGAAAAAGCTCGACATAAGCTCCGCAGCCGCGACGGTAACGCTTCAGAAGCTTGAAAAAAGCGGGCTGATAGAGCGCAGAACGGCGGACGGCGACGCGAGAGCGAAGATGATAACGCTGACCGAAGCGGGCAGAAAAACCGTTGAGCAGACGCACAGGCTTTTCCTTGAAGTTGACGAGCAGATGTGCGGCGGCATGACGGACAAAGAGCTTGAAACGCTTTGCCTGTGCCTGACAAAAATGACCGAAAATCTCAAAGCCGCGGGCCACGACGATCCGTTCGGCGTAAATTCAAAGGAGGACGGAAAAGAATGAAAAGATGGTTCAAATATATAAAGCCGTACCTTCCGTACTTTATTTTAGGTCCCGTCTGTATGCTCGTTGAGGTCGCCGGCGAGGCGGTGATGCCGAGGCTCCTCGGTATCATCATAAACAACGCAAACGACGGTACGCTTACGACGGGCGGCTCCATCGGCATCATGATACTTATGATCGTCATAGCGATAATCATGATGGCGGGCGGCGTAGGCGGTGCGTATTTCGCCTCAAAAGCTTCCGTCAATTTCGCCGCCGATTTAAGAGCCGACATTTACGGAAAAATACAGAATTTCTCGTTTGAAAACATAGATAAATTCTCAACCGGCTCGCTCGTAACGCGCCTTACGAACGACGTTACGCAGATACAGAACCTCATAAACATGATGATGCGCATGGCGCTGCGCGCACCCGGTATGATGATAGCGTCGCTCATAATGGCGATACTGTTGAAGCCGAAGCTCTCCGTGGTGTTCGCGGTGAGCATCCCGCTCATGCTCGTCGCCGTCGGATTCATCATAAAAACGGGCTTTCCGAGATTTACGAAAGTGCAGACAAAGCTCGACAAGCTCAATTCCACGGTGCAGGAAAACGTGACGAACGTACGTGTCGTAAAGAGCTTCGTGCGTGAGGATTACGAGACGGAAAAATTCCGTGCCGCAAACAAAGACCTGAAAAACACGGGCATTTCGGCGTCAAAGGTAATGATCTTCATGCAGCCGGTGATGACGCTTATAATGAACATAACCGTCGTCGCCGTGGTGCTCATAGGCAGCAGGCTGATACTCAATATGGAGATGACACCGGGCGACCTTTCGTCGTTCATCATGTACGTTACGCAGATACTCATGTCGCTCGTGATGGTAACGTTCATGTTCACGTTCTCGTCGCGTGCGCTCGCGTCCTCGCGCCGCATACGCGAGGTCCTTGACGAGCCGATAAATCTGACGGACGACGATGCGGCGGACAAGGAACGCAAGGTGGAGCGCGGCGATATAGAATTCAAAAACGTGTCCTTCCGCTACTATAAAAACAGCGAGGACAAGGTGCTTGACGATATAAGCCTTACGATACCGGGCGGCAGCACGGTCGGCATAATAGGCTCCACGGGCTGCGGCAAATCAACGCTCATTTCGATGATACCGCGTCTTTACGACTGCGACGAGGGCGAGGTGCTTGTGGACGGTGTGAACGTCCGCGACTACTCGCTCGTCAATCTGCGCGACGGGATCGGCATGGTCTTGCAAAAAAACACGCTGTTTTCGGGCTCTATCGCCGAAAACCTGCGCTGGGGCGACGAGGAGGCTGACGACGAGACGGTGAAGCGCATGGCGGAATACGCGCAGGCGGATAAATTCGTATCGTCGTTCAAGGACGGCTACGATACGATGCTCGTCCAGGGCGGAACGAACGTTTCGGGCGGACAGAAGCAAAGGCTCTGCATCGCTCGCGCGCTTCTGAAACAGCCGAAAATACTCATTCTCGACGACAGCACAAGCGCGGTAGACACCGCGACCGAGGCGATGATAAGACGGGCGTTCAAAGAAGAATTGCAGGGCAGTACAAAGATAATAATAGCGCAGAGGATATCCTCCGTTATGGAATCGGATATGATAATAGTCATGAACGACGGAAAGATAACGGGTATAGGAACGCACGACGAGCTGCTTTCAAACAACGTCGAATACCGCGAGATCTACGAATCGCAGACGGGAGGTAAAAACTGATGCCGAGAAATATAGAACAGCTGAGACGTCAGTATAACAGCGTCGCAAAGGACCCGAAAAGAGCCGGTCTCGGCGGCGGTCCGAGAGGCGGCGGCCCCGGCGGTATGCGCGGAGCCTCCGGCAAGCCGAAGGATACGAAAAAAACGCTTTCCCGCCTGATCGCTTACGCAAAGGGATATACGGGCAGGATAGTCGCCGTGCTTTTGTGCATGGTGGTGAGCACCGTTACCTCGCTTATAGGCGGCTATATGCTCGCACCGGTCATAAACAGACTTACCGCGGCGGTCGCGCCGCAGATGGCGGAGAGCTTGAGCGGGCTTGAAGCAAAGGTCGGCTCATACGTCGGCGATCTTTCGGATCTCATATTCAAAAACGAAAGCGTCATGTCGTATATCGCGACGGCGATGATAATTCTTTCCGCCGTGTATCTTATAGGCGTTGCCGCGACGTATATACAGAGCCGCCTGATGCTCTCCGTATCGCAGGGCATAATCGAAAAGATAAGAAACGATCTGTTTGAAAAGCTGCAAAAGCTCCCCGTAAGATACTTTGACGGTCATCCCACGGGCGAGATAATGTCGCGCTTCACAAACGATATAGACAATATAGACGTAATGATAAACAACTCGCTCACCTCGCTTATTTCGGGCGCGGTGACGCTCATCGGAACGCTGATATTCATGATAAGCACGAGCTGGATTTTGACGCTCATCGTCGTCGCGTTCTTCCCGATATTCGCGTTCGGCGGTGCAAAAATAGCGGGCATATCCCGTAAACATTACGTGAGCCAGCAGGCGGCGCTCGGCGCAGTCAACGGATATATGGAAGAGACCGTCACGGGTCAGAAGGTCATAAAGGTCTTCAACCACGAGGACGAATGCGTTGAGGAATTCGGTTTGCTCAACGACGATATGCGCGACAAGCAGTTCAACGCGCAGTTCTGGGGCGGCATCGTCGGCCCCGTTATGGGCAACACGTCGCAGATAACGCTCGCCGTCACGATAGGTATAGGCGGCATACTGATGATAAACGGTATGCTCGGCGCCGGCGGTCTTACTGTCTTCTCGTCTTACGCAAGGCAGTTTTCGATGCCGATAAACTCCATATCTCAGCAGATGGCGACGGTCTTCGCGGCGCTTGCCGGAGCTGAGCGCGTGTTTGAGGTCATGGATTCCGACCCCGAGACAAAAGACGCGGCAGACGCGTCCGATATGCCGGATTTGAAGGGCAGCATAGTGCTTGAAAACGTGACGTTCGGCTACGTCCCGGGCAAAACGGTGCTTAAAAATATCAGCCTTTACGCAAAACCGGGGCAGAAGATAGCTTTCGTCGGCTCGACCGGCGCGGGCAAAACGACCGTCACGAACCTTATAAACCGCTTCTACGACATAGACGAGGGCAGAATAACGATAGACGGCGTGGATATAAAGGACATAAAGCGCGACGTTCTGCGTAAGAATATAGCAATGGTATTGCAGGATACGCACCTGTTCACGGGTACGGTAATGGAGAATATCCGCTACGGCCGTCTTGACGCGACGGACGAGGAGGTAATCGAGGCGGCAAAGACCGCGTCGGCGCACAGCTTCATAATGCGTCTGTCCGACGGCTACAACACCATGCTCGAGGGCGACGGAGCCAATCTGTCACAGGGACAAAGACAGCTGCTCAATATCGCGCGCGCCGCCGTATCGAAAGCGCCGATACTGATACTCGACGAGGCGACGAGCTCCGTAGACACGCGTACCGAGCGCCATATTGAGCACGGCATGGACAGGCTGATGAAGAACAGAACTACGTTCGTCATAGCGCACCGCTTATCTACCGTACGCAACAGCAACGCCATAATGGTCCTCGAGGCCGGCGAGATAATCGAGCGCGGCGACCACGACGAGCTTCTCGCCATGAAGGGCAGATATTACGAGCTTTACACGGGCAAAAAAGAGCTTGACTGAACATAAAAATACGACTAATCCGGAATTCAATTCCAGATTAGTCGCTTTTTTTGTTAGTTTTTTTATTACTTTAACGGCTCAAAGTCGGCGGCACCGTGCTTGCAGAGCGGACACACGAAGTCCTCGGGCAGCTCGTCACCCTCGTAGACGTAACCGCAGACCTTGCAGACGAAGCCTTTTTTGCCCTCGGTCTGTGGTTTCGGTTTTACGTTGTTCTGATAGTACGTGTAAGTCATCGTTTCCGCGTCGGAGATAACTCTCGCCTCCGTCACGCTGCATATGAACATACCGTGCGTGTCAAGGTCTATATACTGCTCGACTTTAAGCGACATGAAGCTGTTTATATACTGCGGCAGAAACGCAAGACCGTTGTCGGAGTGAAGCGGCGTGATCGTATCGAATTTATCGACGTTTCTGCCGGAGCGGAAGCCGAATGATTCAAACACGGAGAACGGCGCGTCGACGGACAGGCAGTTCACGTTCATCATACCCGTCTGCTTTATGACGTGGTGCGAGTAGTTCTGCTTGTTTATCGTCACCGCTATCCTGTTCGGCGTGTTCGTCACCTGCGAAACGGTGTTGACTATAAGGCCGTTGTCCTTTTTGCCGTCGTTGCACGTTACTACGTACAGACCGTAACCGATGTTGAACAGAGCGGTCATATCCTGCTTCGTAACGGGCTTGTCGCTCTTTGCGATATATTCGCGGCAGAGCTCGTCGGACAGATCCTCTATCTGCTTTTTGTTCTCGTCGTTCATCGCTGATTTTATCTTTACGACAGGCTCGGCGAATTTGAGATTCTGGCAGCCCTCGAGCATTTTAGTCATCGTCTTTGCGGCGAGAGGCGCCCACGAGCCGTTTTCTATCAATGCGACGGTACGGTTCTTATATCCGCGCTCCGTCAGATGCTCTATGAATTCGCGCATGAACGGGAAGATGTCCGCGTTGTACGTCGTCGTAGCAAGCACGAGCTTGCCGTATCTGAACGCGTCCTCGACCGCCTCGGCCATATCTTCTCTCGCAAGGTCGGCTATCGCCACCTTCGGGCAGCCCTTTTCCTTTAATTTATCGGCTAAAAGCAGGGCGGCTTTTTTCGTATTGCCGTAAACGGAGGTGTAGGCTATGAAAACGCCATCCGTCTCGGGCGTGTACGTCGTCCACAGACCGTACAGACGGAGCACCTCGGGTATCGTGTCCGTAAGTACCGGACCGTGGAGCGGGCAGATGCGCTCTATATCGAGCGCCGCGGCTTTTTTGAGCACCGCCTGCACCTGTGCGCCGTACTTTCCGACTATGCCGAAATAGTAGCGCCTTGCCTCGCACGCCCAGTCCTCCTCGACGTCGAGCGCGCCGAATTTGCCGAAGCCGTCGGCGGAGAAGAGCGTTTTTGAAGCCGAATCGTACGTCATTATGACCTCGGGCCAGTGGACCATGGGCGCGGTTATGAACGTGAGCCTGTGCCCGCCCAGATCGAGCGTGTCGCCCTCGCCCACTTCAAGTCTTCTGCCCTCGAAATCATTTCCGAAAAAGTTTTTCATCATCGGGAAGGACTTGGAGTTAGATACTATCGTCGCGTCGGGGAACGCCTTTGCAAACTGAACGATGTTCGAGGAATGGTCCGGCTCCATGTGCTGGACTATCAGATAATCCGGCTTTCTGCCGTTCAGCACGGCCTGCACGTTGTCGAGCCACTCGTGCGAAAAACGCGCGTCCACCGTATCGAAAACGGCGATCTTTTCGTCCGCAATTATGTAGGAGTTATACGCCATGCCGTTCGGCACGTCGTACTGACCTTCAAACAGGTCTATCTCATGGTCGTTTACGCCGACGTAATAAAGCTTGTCCGCTAATTTCATGTCATACCCCCAGCATATTCAGTATTTCGTCTTTTCTTTTCAGTCCGTTGGACGTGCTGACGGCCTTTCCGCCCTTGAAGACGATGAGAGTGGGGATATACATAATATCGTATTCCTCCGCAAGCTCCCTCTGCTCGTCAACATTGACCTTGCCGACCTTTACTTTTCCGTCGTATTCCTTCGCTATCTCCTCGACGGTCGGCGCGATCATACGGCACGGACCGCACCAGGAAGCCCAGAAATCAACGAGCACGGGCAGCTCGCTTTGCAGAACCTCCGTTTTGAAATTCTCTTGTGTCAGGGTGATCTCAGCCATTACAGTAACCTCCTGTATATTCATTGATTTCATTATACCCGTAAAGTAAAAATAAAACAATAACCGTTTGTATACGAACTGAAAATTCAAAGGTCAAAGACATAATAAAAAAATAATTTACAATTTATTTATATAAACAAAGTGCATATGTCGCGTTTGTTGTATATAATAGGACATAATCGGTAATTCTATGCCAATATAAAAAGGAATGTGCAATATGAACGAAAAAGAGTTTGACAAGCAGGAAATTACAATCTCCATAATGCAGGTCATAAGGATCTTGTGGAGAAACATTTTACCCATCATTCTTATAACCGCCGTCGTCGCCGCCGGAGTGTTCGTATTTGAAAGTTTTTTTGTAAAGCCCAAATATAAAGCAACGGCGATGATTTACGTACAGGCTAAAAAATTGACGGATGAATCGCAGGTAAGCACCGGCGACCTTTCCGTTGCTAAACAGCTTGTTAACACGTACGCTATAATTTTAAAGACCGACGAGGTGCTTGAGGACGTGGCTGCCGCGCTCGACCATCAGGTCTCTGCGAGCCAGATTTACAGCACGCTGACCGCGGAAAGCATCAATAACACCGAAATATTCTCGATCAACTATACCGATACGGATCCCGAGCGCGCGAGGGACGTTATAAACGCTCTCGCCGATATAGCGCCCGAAAGGATCAAGGACGTCGTAAAGGCCGGCGAGGCTTCCGTCGTTCAGAAGGCCTCCACGCCGAAGAGCCCGGTCTCTCCGAAAAAAACGCGCGATACCGCGATAGCCGCGCTTGCCGCGTTCGTCGTTTCCGGCTTCATATTCGTTCTGGTGGCCATACTTGACACGCGTATAAGAACGGTCGAAGATCTGACGGAAAACTTCAATTTCCCGGTATTCGGACAGATACCGACCATAACGGCGGACGTAACGTCGGTACAGAAGGAGGACAGCGAGAATGAATAACAAGAAGAACGCAAAGAACTCAAGCTTAAAAGAGTTTAAAATTTTAAACGATCGTTCGTCCTTCTCCGTAAGAGAGGCGTACGGTACGATAAGAACGAACCTTCTGTTCTCCGAGCATTCCGAAAAATGCGGTGTGTTTGCGATATGCGGCGCCAGCGAGAACGCGGGTAAATCGTTATCCTGCATAAACATAGCAATTTCCTTTGCAAAAATAGGTAAAAACGTCCTTATAATAGACACAGATATGCGTCATCCGTCCATAAACAAGGCTCTGAGAATCAAAAAGAACACGGGCCTTTCGGACGTGCTTGCAAAGCTGACGAAGGATATACCGATAATTTCGACGGATATAAAGAACCTCTGCATACTGCCCGCCGGCAGCATACCGCCCAACCCCGCGGAGCTTTTGTACTCCAACCGCTTCGACAAGGTGCTTGAAGCGTGCTCAGAGAGATTTGACTACATCTTCATCGACACACCGCCTCTGAACCTCGTTTCCGACGCGGCGATGCTCGCGGAAAAGGTCGACGGTTATATATTCATAGTCCGCGCCGGCGCCGATACGAGAACGGGCGTCGCGTACGCGATAGACGTTATAACGAAGGTCAACGGAAAAATTGCCGGATTCGTTTTGAACGACGTCAACGAAAAGACCGCCGGTTATAAAGGCACGTACTATTACGGCAGGTACGGCAGGTACGGAAAGTACGGCTACGGCGGCTACGGCAGGTACGGCAAGTACGGCAAGTACGGTAAGTACGGCAGCAGCTACGTGAACAAGTACGACAGCATGGAATTCGCCGACAAGAAATTTACCGAGGCGGACGAAAAGAAGCCTGTGAAGGAAACTCCCGAAAAGAATGACGCCGCACAGGAAAAACCGGAAGAAAACTGAAAAAATCGGTCATGATGACTGACATTATAAAAATCAAGGAGAAAAAATGAAAAAGACAATAGCATTACTGCTCATCGCCGTTATGGCGGCAGTCGCCCTCGCGTCCTGCACAAACAGCAAGCCGGCCGATACCTCTGCCAACACCACAAAGGCTGAAGCAACGACGACCGAGCCGCAGGATACCGAGATAGTCAAAACAAAGGACGACCTCACCTTTATATCAAACGGAGAGATGTATTTTGATATAAACCTGTCCGAAGGCGTTTATGACGGTCTGACCATCAAGGTCGGTGACAAAACGGTCACCTCGAGCGGCAAAGTACCCTATACCGACGGCACGGAAGTAACGGTCGAAGGCACCCCGTCCGAGACCGGGACGATCTACCTTATCGGACGCAGCAACGGTATAGTCACCTACGTAAGCAACGAGATAAAAGCGACCGATCTCGCAAGAGCTATCGGCGTCATGATCAATGGCGTTGCCGGTGAAAAAACGTATATAATGATATCCGATAAGAGAGACGGCTTCAATCACGATCTGAACGCCGACCTCACGGCTTTCCTCAACATCTATATGACAAAAGAGGAAGACTGATCATATAAAACAAAAGCATATTACCGCCCGAAAGCCTTTGGTTTTCGGGCGGCATTTTTTTATCTTTTGTCTTGATTTTTCACATTATTTATGGTATTATATATAAAAAACAAGGGACAAAGAAAATGAACGGGAAAGATTATATAGATATAGTAAAGGATACGATAGACCGCGCGTATAACGGGCAGACGGAGGCGGTCAACGCCGCGTCGGACGCGCTTGCGGCGGCGGTGGAGTCAAAGCATAACGTTTTCGTTTTCGGCTGCTCGCATGCCGGGATAATAGCCGAGGAGGTGTTTTACCGCACGGGCGGACTCGCCGTTATAAACCCGATATTCTTCCCGGCGATGATGCTCAACACCCGCCCGATAACGATGACGAGCGCGCTCGAGCGCGTGTCCGGCATAGGCACGGTGATCCTCGATCAGAACAACGTCAAGGAAGGGGATCTTCTGATCCTCCATTCCGTTTCAGGCAGGAACACCGTGCCCGTCGAAATGGCGACGGAAGCGCATAAGCGCGGCGTAAAGACCGTCTGTATAACAAACCTAAATTATTCCCGCGCGGTCACCTCGCGTCACCCGTCTGGCAAGCGGCTTTTCGAGGTCTGCGACATAGTGATAGACAATATGGGAGAAAAGGGCGACGCCGCCGTTACGGTCGAGGGTCTGCCCGAAAAGATAGGGCCGACGTCGACGGCGGTCGGAGCCGCGCTCATAAACGCGATAGTAATCGACGCGGTCAATAAGATGATTGCCGACGGCACGGTCCCGCCCGTTCTTATGAGCGCAAATCTTGACGGCGGGGACGAGCATAACGCGAAAATTTTTACGGAGTATAAAGACAACATCTTTTATATGTGATATGAAATATCATCTGTCGATCGACAGCGGCGGAACAAAGGTCGCCGCGATACTGTATGATGAAAACCTGCGCCGCGTTAAAGTTTGCGTCACGGGCAGCGTGCGCGGGAATACGACGAGCGCGGAGCTTGTAAAAAAGCACACGGACGATATAATAAACGGGCTTGAATTGAACGGCAAAACCGTCGAAACGATAGGCGGCACGTTTGAAAACTCGCTTTATGATAATATCAGAAACGTGTGTGAAATAAAGCGCAAAAGCATTTTCGGCGAGCTTGAAATGGGGCTTTCCGCCGCGGGCATATTCGGCGACGGACTGCTTGCCCTGTCCGGTACGGGTGCGACCGTGTTCGCGCACGCGGACGGCAAAAAGCTGTCTGCAGGCGGCTACGGCGCCGCGGTGGCGGACGAGGGCTCGGGCTACTATATAGGGAGGAGCGCCTTCATCGCCGCAATACGCGACGTTGAGGGCAGAGGAGAGCGCACGGCGCTGTCCGATCTTATACCGCAAACGCTCGGATTTGACGGCAGAAAACAGCTGAGAGAGGCGATATTTTCAATCTACGGCAAAACCGACGCATCCCCCGTCGCCTCGGTCGCTAAGGCCGTTCCGACCGTCATAAAAGCGGCGGCGGAAAACGATACCGCCTCAAAAACGATTTTGAAAGACGCGGGCGGGCTTTTGGGCAAACAGATGATATATCTGATAAATTCAAACGGTCTGCCGGCTGATCTTCCCGTGACTGTGTCCGGCAGCGTGTGGCGCGGCAATCCCGTGTTTTATGACGCGTTTGAAAAAACGCTGAAAGAAAGCTATGATAAAATAAACATCGTCATCCCGCGCCTCGAGCCCGTTTTGGGCGACCTCGCGTACAGGGCGTACGAGCAGAAAGGTGAGCTGACGGAGGGCGACGTTTCACACATAATATCTGAATTTCCCGAATTTGAGTACGATATAAAACTATCTAAAACGGAGGCAAAAAATGTTACTTGACAGATACAGAGAAGCGATAGACGAGCTGTTTAAAAAGGTGCGCGACACGCAGACGGAAAATATCATAAAGGCGGGCGAACTTGTCGCGGACAGCGTCGCAAACGGCGGGTGTATATTCTTATCGAGCATTTGCCACAGTATGGAGATGGATTCCATATACCGCGGCGGCGGCCCGATATTCTATAAGCATTTCAGCTATAATCTGACCGTGGAAAACGGCGCGAGAGTGCGCGACAATTCGGATCTGGGCTACGACAGGCAGGGAGCCGAGGCGAGGTATGCTTTGATGAATTCGAATTTCCGCCCGGGCGACGTGCTGTTTCTGGCGTCCGTGTCGGGCAGGACGAAAAAGGTAGTCGATCTGGCGTACGAGGCGGTGAAGCTCGGCATAAACGTCGTCGCTTTCACGTCAATGGAGTACGCGACGCAGGTCGAGCCCGTCCATCCGTCGGGCAAAAAGCTATACGAGATAGCGACTTTAACGATAGACAACTGCGCTCCCGCCGCCGAGGCGATGCTCGACGTGGAGGGCATAGAGGCAAAATTCGGCGCCGCCTCCGGCATAGCGTCCGATTATATCATGTGGAGCATCACGAGCGTCGCGGTGGAAAAGCTGCTTGAAAAGGGAATAACGCCCGGAATTTTAAAGAGCGCCAACTTCCCCGGCGGAAACGATTACAATAAAACGGTAATAGAGCCGAATTACGAAAAGTACGGCTGGTAAGGAGATAATTATGTTAAAGGTTTCAGATAAAGCCCCCGTGTTCACGCTTAAAGATAAAGAGAATAACGACGTTTCGCTTTCGGATTTTTCGGGTAAAAAGGTGGTACTGTATTTTTACCCGAAGGACAACACTTCCGGCTGCACAAAGCAGGCGTGCGCGTTCGCGGCGGCGTACGGACTGTTCAGGAAAAAAGGCGCGGTCGTAATCGGCGTAAGCCGCGACAGCGTATCGTCACACGTTAAATTCGCGGAAAAATACGAGCTGCCGTTCATTTTACTGTCCGACCCGGAGCTTGAGGTCATAAAAGCCTACGGCGTGTGGCAGGAGAAGAAGAATTACGGCAAGGTCACGATGGGCGTCGTCAGAACGACGTTCATAATAGACGAAAACGGAAATATATCCCACGTCATGCCGAAGGTCAAGCCGGACACGAACGCCGCGGAGGTTTTAGAGCTGCTTTGAAATCAAAGATAGTTTTAAGAGTGCTCTGCCTGTCGGCAACGGCTTTTATCCTGTTCTGGATATTTATCATGTCAAATCAGAGCGCGGACGATTCGGCGGAAATGAGCGGCAAGGTCGGCTATACGATAGCCAAGGTCATAAAAAAGGACTTTGAAAAACTGCCGGAAAAAGAGAAGCAGGAATACGTTGAGGAAATAGATCACACGGTCAGAAAATCGGCGCATTTCACGGAATTTGCGGCTCTCGGCGCGTTTATTATGTTCGATCTCTGTCTGTTCAACATAAAAAAGCCGCTTGCCGCGTATTTCACGGTCTTATCCGGCTTTGTGTTCGCCTGCCTTGACGAGCTGCATCAGATATTCATTCCCGGCCGTGCGTGTATGTTCACGGACGTTTTGATAGACACCGGCGGCGTTGCCCTCGGCTGCGCTTGCGCACTCCTGCTCGTTATAATAATCGAAGCGGTGAAAAAGAGAAAACATAAAAAAACGGCGGAAAACTGAAATCCGCCGTTTTTTCATTCAGATGAATCGGCTTCGCCGTGAATTGATGCTTACGCATCATGAATTGACGGTAAACCGTCATGAATTGAATTGCACCATGGCGCAATTCATTAAGGCTGCCGCAAATGCGGCAGCCCCGGCTCGACGGTACGTCGAGACGGAAGGAGTTTTTTTACTTACGCAGCCGAGCTGACGTATCTGAACAGAGCGACAACGTCTTTATTGTTCACCTTGCCGTCTCCGTTGAAATCGAATATCGTATCAAAATCCGATCCGTCATAGCGAGACACGAATCTGAACAGAAATACGACGTCCTTGTTGTTTTCGCGCCCGTCGCCGTTCATGTCGCCGGGTTTTCTCACTGCCTTTTCGGTCTTGTCGTACACCGCGGTATACGTTACGCTGCCGTTACACGTCGCCGAAACGTCTTTATCCCAGCCTTTGAACGTGTACGTGTACGTTTCGTCCGCCTCTCTCGTCGGGTCCGCGGGCACGTCTATATCCGCGCCGAAGTGGTACGTTTTCTCGCTTATCTTCGATCCGTCGTGATCGAGGAATGTTATGGTATAGTCGATGAACGTTTCATCATACACCGCTGTGTACGTAACGCTTCCGTTGCACGTCGCCGAAACGTCTTTATCCCAGCCCTTGAAAGTGTACGTATAAGTTTCGTCCGCCTCTCTCGTCGGGTCCGCGGGCACGTCTATATCCGCGCCGTAGTGGTACGTTTTTTCGCTTATCTTTGTTCCGTCGTGATCGAGGAATATTACGGTATAGTCGATGAACGTTTCATCATACACCGCCGTATACGTCGCGTCGCCGTTTACGGTCGTTACGGTCTTGTTCCAACCCTTGAACGCGTACGTGTACGTTTCGTCGGCTTGCCTTGTCGGATTTGCGGGAACGACGACTGTGTCGCCGTAATCGTACTGTCTTTCGCTCAGCACGGTCCCGTCGTGATCGAGGAATTTTACCGTGTACTGCGTTAGCAGCGTTTTTACCTGCCTCAGTTCGGTCACGTCGCCTGACGGGCGGGTGTTTATGTCGCATATAAGATAGCCGTCGGAATAATCAAAGCCGTAGATCGCCTCTATCCCGGTCAGCTCGGGCTTATAGACGGCTTTCGTCTTGTTTGTCGCCGGGTCGTACATATATACCGTGTCCGCCGTGGTGAAGAACAGACGGTGGCCGTCGGTATCGAGCTTTGAAAAATTGCCGGTCCAGACGTATCCGCCGGGTGCGGACCATATTCCTTCAACAGAGCATATCGGCGTTCCCGTTACCCCGTCGTCGTTCAGCTTCATCAGCTTCTGTTCCGTGCCGTCTATGTAATATATATCGCCGTCGGCAAGGACGAACGAGGCGTTCGTGCTCTGCCAGAAATACGCGTCGTACTTCGTGCTCGTCGCCGGCGCGTAATAGTCGTTTTCGTTGTGATTGGTTTGATATATGCCGGTATTGGAGCGCAAAAAGTTATTGTGCGCGGCGTAGCCTAAAACTCCGCGTTCGCCCACATTCCAGGTTGGATCGTCCCACGTCACGTCAACGTGGTAATACTCGCCGTCGAGCTTTACGAGGACCCACGAATGGTTAAGCTTATCGGATAAGCAGCTTACGCATTCTATTCCGACCTGACGGAGCAGGTACAGATACGCTGCCGTGTAACCGTCGCAGACGGATCTTCTTTTTACAAGAGAAGCGTACATGTTGTAACAGCCGGATTCAAAATCATAATCGTATTCGTTATGTACGGCGAGCCGGTCGTGTATCAGAAGCGCCTTCAAAACATCGCTCAGTTCGTCGTTATCCTTAATACCGTCAAGCAGCTTGTCGGCAACGGCTTTACATTCCGAAAGCATCGCCATGTATTCTTCTTTTTCATAAAAGTACGTAACGACAATAGCCGGTATCGGATTCCCCGTGTATCTTCCGAGAGTATCAACGTGGAAGCACTCCGGTATCTCGCGCCAGATGAACAGCTGAAGATCCGATGAGGCGGATTCGGGAATGTTGAACTGCGCTATATCTATCGTATCCTTACACTGCTGAAGCTCCGATATAAGATATTCGCGCAGCTTGTCCGTGTCCGTGTATTCCGACAGAATCTTCGTCTCCGCACCGCTCATGGCGAGATGTACGGGGCTTGTTACGTCCGTAACGTATGCCGCCGATACGGGTATTGACGGTAAGATCATGAAGAGAATGATCAAAAGAACGCATAAACGCTTGACAAAAGAGTTTTTCATGGACTTTATTCCTTTACACGTATTTCAAACTCATTTTATAATATAATTTTACGAATATCAAGAGTTTATCGTAAAAATTAAAAGATTATTTTAAATTTTTAAGGCGCGCGGCGTAAAAGCGCATCCGTTTTTTTACACAACAGGGCGTTATTTCCTTTTGAGGCGAGATTTTACCGGGATGTGAAAAATAAGCCGGTATCGCGTATACGGATTTTGATTAAGATATTGACAACAGATAATAAATATGATATTATAAAAAAAGATAAGATCGGAGGATCACGGAATATGAAAAATTTTGCCGTAATAAAAAAAGCCGCCGCGGCGGTCCTGTGCTCGCTTTTCATCCTGCCGAATATACTTACCGTGTGCGATACAGTCGCCGCGGCAAGTCAGGCGGATATGGAGAAAAAGAGCTATTATAAAAACGAAGCTTCCGTTTTTACAAAAGAGCCGAAGGTCGTAACTCTCGGCACGGAAAACGTGCCTTTGCTCGGCGAAGAAAATTACACTCTCGATCTTGACGGCAAATGGAAAATGACAAGCGACGGAAAGATCTCCGAGCTGAAAAACGGCAACGGCTGGGATAAAGCGATAGACGCGACGGTCCCCGGCAGTATCCACACGGCGCTTTACGAGGCCGGCGTCATAGACGATCCGTACGTCGGCGACAATATGAAGGCCGCGAACAAGTACGGTGAGAAAAACTGGTACCTCAAACGCACCTTCAACTACGAGGGCGCGGGTAAAAGCGTCTTGCTTTGCTTTGAGGGCGTCTGCAACGTCGCGGACTTTTATCTGAACGGCGAAAAGATAGGATCACACGAGGGTATGTTCGGCGGTCCGTATATTGATATTACGGGCAAGGTGAAAAAGGGCGAAAACACGCTCGTCGTACATCTGAAACCCGCTAAGGACTACACGCAGACCGTCGTTTTCAATTGCAGCTACGGCTGGCATTACGCAAAGCTGTACCCGCTCGGCATCTGGCAGTCTGTCAGTATAAAGGATCAGCCGACGGTAACGCTCGATCATCCGTTCATAACGACGACGGATTATAAAAAAGGCACGGTAGACCTTGCGATAGAGCTTAAATCGGAAAAGGGCGGAGCGATAAAAGGCGATCTGACGGTGGAGATAGCGCCGAAGAATTTTTCGGGCAAGTCCGCGTATTTTACCGCAAAGGTAAACGAGAGCGGCGACGCGATCCTGCGCTACCGCGCCGACGTGCCGGACGCGCATCTGTGGTGGCCGAACGGCTACGGCGAGCAGTATTTATACGAATTAAAAACGTATTTCAAATCCGACGACGGATCATCGTCCTATACCGTTTCCGAATTCGGTATAAGACAGCTCGATTACGCGCCGCTGCAGGACAGCGAGAGCACAGGCTCCTACAACCGCCGCTTCATCATAAACGGCGTCAAGGTCTATATGAAGGGCGCGGGCTGGTGTACGATCGACGCGATGATGAGATTTACCCGCGAGGATTACGACAGGATACTTTCTCGCGCGCACGACGCGGGCATAAACTTCTTCCGCTCCTGGGGCGGCGGACTTGTCGAGACGGAGGAGTTCTACGACCTCTGCGACGAGTACGGCATATGTATATACCAGGAATGGCCGTGCTGCTGGGACAGCACGAAAACTCAGCCCGCCGACGTTTTGTATGAGACGGTTATTTACGGCGCAAAGCGCCTGCGCAACCGCCCGTCGCTTTTGGTTTGGGGCGGTGGAAACGAGGGCGAGGCGCCGTATTCCGACAAAGTTCTGAACAATATAGGCAAGCTGACGTACGAAACGGACGGCACGCGCGATTTCTGGCGCCAGGACGGCGGTCCCGGCGCGTCGAACATCAGACACGACCATATATGGTGGTCGGGCGATTCTCCCGAGCATTATATAAAAATCTACACGGAAATAGATTATCTCAATATGCACGAGTACGGCCTGGGCGCCATGATGAACAGGCAGTCAATCGAAAAATTCGCGACAAAAGAGGAGCTTTCACAATGGCCGATAAGGGCAGACAGCTCGATCGCCTACCACACCGCCACGTTCAACGGATTTTACGGCTGGATGCAGACGCCGTACGGACACGATATAGCGACGCACACGCATTACGCCTCTCTTTTTACGGATGAGCAGTCGCTTGACGGCATAATCATAGGCTCGCAGTTGTCTCAGGCACAGGCGGATTATCCGCTTGCGATAAACCAGAGGATAAAGGTATCGAAAAACTCCGCGAACGTCATATATAAGATGAACGACAACTATCCGGGCGCCTCGTGGTCCATCGTCGACTGGTACGGCGCGCCGAAGATAGCGTACTATCTTATGCAGGACGCGTATCGTCCCGTAATGGCGGCGTTCACGGCGGATAAATATAATACGATAGACGCGGTAAACGGCTCGTCACCTCTGTCTCTCCCCGTTTATATACTTGATGATACTGTGTCGTTGAAAGGCAAAACGACCTCCGTCGTCATGACCGCGTACGACGAGAATTTGCAGGTAGTGAAGACCGTGGAATACGGCGGCAAAACGGGTCAGACGGTAAACAGCGTCGGCGATTTCACGCTCACGCCGGAGCAGACCAACCACACGCCGCTCATAATCACGGCGGACCTGTACGTCGGCGGTGAGTTTTATAACCGCACGTATATGTATTACAATTACGAATACGACAGCGGATGTCTGTTCTATCTGCCGAGAACGACGCTTGAATACAGCGTTTCCGGCAATACCGTGACGGTAAAGAACACCGGCGGCGTGCCCGCGATTGGCGTAAGTATAAAAACGAGCGCGGAGGATACGTTCGTCTGCTCGGACAGCTATTTCATATTAACGCCGAATCAGAGCGTCGATATAACCGTAAACGACGCCGGGCTTTTCACGGGCGTTGACTGTTTCAATATTAAGGACGCGAAGGATACGACGCCGCCGACAGCGCCGTCAAACGTCAAGGTAAGCGACGTAAAGTATGACAGCGCAAGGGTGAGCTGGACCGCGTCAAAGGACGACGGCGGGGTGTTCTTATATGAGGTATCCGCCGTGGAAGGCGATATGATAATAGAAGACCGGGTACACGGCACAAAAACGGAAATGACGCTGTCAGGTCTGCCCGAGGCGACCGAGTATTCGCTCACCGTTACCGCGATTGATAACAACGGAAACAGAAAACAGTCCGGTATCGTGACTTTCAAAACGCCGAAGGATACGTCGAAGCCGACGCTTCAAAGCGCGGATTTCACCGACGACGGAAAAATAAAGTTAGTTTTCGACACGTTCATGGATAAGGACAGAGCCGGGGATATATCGCATTATCTGTTGAATAACGGCGGAGAGGTGAAGGCGGCGGCGCTTTTAAACGATAAAAGAACGGTGCTGCTTGAAGTTGATAATATCGACGAGGCAAAGCAGTATACGTTAGGCGTAATAGGCTTGACCGATACCAAGCTCAACAAAAACGACACGGGATATATTTCCGTCGTCGTAGAGCGCGGCTTATATATGTCCGTCGACTTCGAGGCGGATGAGAACGGCTCGTTATATACCGCCGGAAAGCACGTGGCGACGGTAAGGGATATAAACGGCGCGTCTAAATACACGGAAAACGGCGCGCAGGGCAGAGCGCTGGCGGTAAACGGCGGCTCAGGCGTCATAATCGGCGGCGTGGACTTCTCGTTTCCGGACAACAGCTCCGTCAGCTTCTGGATAAAGGGCAAGGCGACGGACGGCTTCAACCTCTTGCTTGCAAAGGGCCCGAAGGAATCGGGACACTTTGAATTCTATACGCGCTCAGGTGATTTGTGGTGCTACGCGCCGGAAATAGGCGATATAGATTTGAAATACAATATAAACAACGGACCGTCCGGCTGGCATATGCTCGCATTCGTACGGCAGGACGGAAAGCTTCACGTGTACGACGACGGAAAGCTCGTCTCCTCCGTACCGTTCCGCGGTACGATCTCGGCAAAGGAGCTTGATATGTCGATCGGCGTTCTGAACGAGGGCACGTACGGCTTCGGCGGCAGTATTGACGGAGTTCGCCTCTATGAGAGGGCGCTTACCGCCGACGAGCTTGCCGATCCGACGGAGGTAAAGGATCCGACGGCGGAAATAACCGGAAACCTTATAGCCAAAAAGGTAAAAACGGAATTCTCCTTCGGCGCCGGCGCGACCATAAATCTCTGGTTTGATCAAAGCGAAGCAAAAGCCGACTACGCGGTGCTTTTCGCCAAGGCGAAAAAGAGCTCCGACAAACATTTTGAGATATATACAAAGAACGGTCAGCTCTATCTGTACGCGCCGGGCCGGAACAACGCGGTCGATATATCGCTTAAAGCGGACCTTACGCCGTATATAGGCGAATGGCATATGCTGACTGTCGTTCATGACGAAAACAGGCTTATAACGTACATAGACGGCGTTCAGGTCAGCTCCGAGGCGGTTTACTGGGACGCCGCGGAGGGAGAGGAATACTACACCTGCGGCAGACTGATAGAGGGCGGCCTCGACTTTCCGGGCAAAATATCTGAGCTGACGCTTGAAAACAAAGCGCTCGATCAGGCGGAAATAAGCGCCCTGTATCAATCCAAGATCAAATACCCGGAAAAAGCGGGCGGACTTGAATTTGAAAGCGACCTTATTGAGCTTGAGCCGGACGGCAGCGCCCCGTGCGGCATAAAGGTATCGGGCGATATAGGATATACGCTCGATATCAAGGGCGGCGCCGCAGTGCTCGACGGTGATACCGTACGCGCGAAGGAGCAGGGAGAAGCCGTTATATACGCCGTATCGGACGGCGGAAAATACACGGCTATGACGCTTGTAAAAGTTGCGGAAAAACAGATCGAGACAGAGCCCGTAACG
The DNA here is from genome assembly GCA_902797235.1 of uncultured Ruminococcus sp. Taxonomy (GTDB): domain Bacteria; phylum Bacillota; class Clostridia; order Oscillospirales; family CAG-272; genus UBA1248. Next base: position 36,925 of record CADBSB010000075.1, read on the forward strand.
GACGATACGACGGATGAAATAACGACGGAGCCCGAAACGACGGACGAGTGGACGACGATATATCCGCCGGATAACGACACAAACGCGTGGATAGTTCCCGTCGTGATCGTCGCCGCAGTCGTCGTAATGGCAGGCGCTGTCGCGGCTGTGGTGATAATTAAGAAAAAGGGCAAAAAATAAGCCCGGGCTTGAAAACGGACGAAAAACGTGATATGTTATAAAAATCCATAATTTAGGAGAACAGGATGAAAAAGATAATTGCAGCCGCTCTTGTCATACTCATGTTTGTATGCGCGTGCTCCTGCGCCGGGAACAACGTTCCCGTCAATACGGACACGCAGACCGTTACGGACACCGAGACGGTGACGGAAGCGACCGAAACGACGGACGAGGGGTACGAAGCCGATCTGCCGAACGAGAGGTTCGAGGGCGATTTCAACATACTTATAGAGGGCAGCTTCTGGAGCCCCGCGGATTCGCTTTATTACGAGGATACATCGGACGATGCCGTGCTTGACGCCGTCTGGAAAAGACAGACGCAGATTAAGGAGCAGTTCGGAGCCGATCTTATGGTAACGCCGAGCAACGATACGACCTCAACGCTGAAAAAGAGCGTCAAATCCGGCGACGCTGCGTTTGACGCTGTGATCACGCGTATGCCGCTCATAGCGTCAAGCGCGTCAAACGGCGACCTTATGGACCTGAATGAGGCGGAGGGGCTCGATCTGTCCAAAAAATACTGGGATCAGAGCGCGAGCGAGGCGTTTTCCGTCGGTGAAAGAGTGTTCTGCACCGCGGGCGACATCATAAACACGGAGGACGAGGTCACCTGGATAATGATGTTCAACAAAACGCTTGCAAGAAATTTCGACCTTGAAGACCTGTACACCGTCGTAAAAGAGGGACGCTGGACGTTCGACTATTTCTACAAGCTCCTGAAAGAAACGGGCGCGTCAAAGGAAAACGGAGACGGCAAGTGGGATTATCTCGATTCCTACGCCTTGTCAACTCACAGGGACATGGCGTACGGTCTGTTTTACGCCGCGGGACTTTCGTTCATAGTAAAGGACGCGGACAATCTGCCGGTGCTCAACAGCGCGGAGAATGAAAAAATACAAAAGGTGCTCGATTATTCGCTCAAAGTCATGCGTCAGGACAATCTCACGCTTGACGCGCACAAGTGGGTGTCGGTGCATCCGCACGCGACCGATCTGACGTACGAGGCGTTTACGGAGAACAGAGCGCTGTTTTACGCGGAGGTCTTATACTACGTTTCACAGCTCCGTTCCATGGATACGGATTTCGGTATTTTACCTATGCCCAAATATGATGAAAAGCAGAAGGATTACATATCGTTCGTCAACCCCGCCGCGTCGCTCGTCGGTATTCCGATATATCAGAAGTCCAAGGACGGCGGGAGGAGAAGCGGAATCCTGCTTGAAGCCATGGCGTATTATGGATATAAGTATTTGACGCCCGCGTATCTTGAAAAGCAGATCAAAGGCAAGGCGACGCGCGACGAGGAGTCTATCGAGATGATAGACATTATAATGCGCCACCGCTCCTATGACCTTGAACTGATACACGACTGGGGCAACCTTGCAACGTCGTACAGCGACCTTGTTTTCAACAACAAAAACACGTATTCATCCGTATACAGCAAATGCTCAAAATCGGCTGAAAAGAGGATAAACAACTTCTTGTCGTCGATAGAAAAGAACATGAAGTGATAAATAGGATAACAATAGCAAAAAGGGGCTGTCGCATTCGGCGCGGTTTGATAAGGCAGTAATTTTAAATATGCTATACCGCGCCGAAGCTAAATTCGCCTAACGGCGAGCTGAATTATGCTCCGCATAGCTAAATTTGCTGTCGCAAGCTAAATTCGGCTTTGCCGAGCTGAAAGAGGCGAATTTAATTTAGCTTTAAAATCCTTGAT
>CADBSB010000076.1 GCA_902797235.1 uncultured Ruminococcus sp.
CATACCGGGCAGCAAGCCTTCTTTAAGTATCGTCTCCGGCTCGATACCGGAGTCCACCGCCTGCTGTACGAGTTCTTTTACGACTTTCGCCTTTCCGTGCTGCAAATTATCGGAAATTTCTTCTAAAATATTCATATTATCCACCCTTTTCTTTTGGCTCGGGAGGGGGAACCCCTCCCCTACAAAATTTTGCGAATCATTCAACGTAGGGGAGCGGTCTCCGCTCCCGCATTTTTACAGCAATTTCTTGATTTCTTTTATATAATCCGCGTCGGAGCCGCAGCAGCCGCCGATATAGCTCACGAACTCAAGCGCGGGCTCGACGTCCTTGGCAAACTGTTCCGCCGTGTATGCGACGGCGGTCGAGCCGTCGGCGGAAAGGATCGGCTTACCCGCGTTCGGCTTGAAGAGAAGCGGCATATCCGTTTTTTCGGAAAACTCCCTGATGATAGGCAGCGCGAGATCGGGACCGAGCGAGCAGTTAAGTCCTATCGCGTTTATACCGAGCGGGGTGAGCGTGTCTATCGTGTCCTGCACGGAGTTGCCGAACATGGTTTTTCCGTTTTTCTCAAACGTCATCGAGCACATGACGGGCAGACCGTATTTTTTTGCCTCAACCGTCGCAACTCTCATCATTTCAAGGTCCATAAACGTCTGTATAAGTATCATATCCGCGCCGGCGCCTACGCCCGCGTCAAGCATTTCGTCGTATATTGCGGCGCATTCCTCCTCTTCAAGGTCGCCGTACGGTTCAAGCAGCTGCGTCAAAGGACCGAGCGAAAGGCAGAGCTTTACGCCCGTCCCGTCAAGTACCTTTTTCGCCGCCTTGACCGCGCCGGTCACTACTTGCTCGACCGTGTAGCTCGAGCTGCGTTTTACCGCCGGACCGTTTGCACCGAAGGTGTTTGCCAGAATTATCTCACAGCCCGCGTCAAGGTATCTCCTCGTCAGCTCCTCCACAAATTCCGGATGCTCGACGTTGTATTTCCACACGGGCTCCTTAGCAACGCCGTTCGCCTCCGCTATTCCCCATAAAGTTGTACCGACCGCGCCGTCTAAAAGCGTTATTTTTCTGCTCATATCATTTATCCCCCTATGCCTTTTTTATCGTTTTTCCTTTTGTTATCCCGCCTTTGCTGTACGCGTCGACTGTCACAAAATATTTTACGCCGTTTATAAGACTTCTTATTTCGGCTTTCGTTTCGTTTATTATCTGATAATGAGTATATAGCTCGTTTTCATGTGCGCCGAAGCGGACGAAATATCCCTCGGCGTCGGGCGCTTTATCCCACACTAAGGTCATATTGCGCCCGTCCGTGTCACGTGTAACCTTGAATTCCGGGGCGTTCCGCGGCGCTTTGCCGTCCGGCGCGCCGAATACTCTTATACCCGACACGCTGAATTTGCCGCCCGCCGGGAATTCTTTGTGATTTGTAAGTTTTAAATATCTGAATTCTTCATCCTCGAATTCAAAATATTCGTGCGGAAAGTCCTCGGTATTATCGCGCTTGTCGACAAGCGTTCTCCACACCTCGCCGTCGTCAGACACTTCAAGCGTGTACTTATATGAAAACCCGTTTTCACGTCCCTCGCACGGCGTTATTTCCGTATCGGCGAAATTGATCTGTATCGACGACACGGCGTATTTTTTGCCGAGATCCGCTGAAATCCATTCACCCGCATCACCCGTTTTCGCGCTCCACCACGTTTTCATATTCTCGTCAAACGCAAACTCCGGCGCGTGGTTTCCGTCGAGCGTCGACGACGCCTTGACATTTGCGTTATATGATAACAGGCTCAGACCCGCGTCCGCCTCCTCAAACGGATCGGCCGTTTCGTGCGGATAAAACGTCGGGTAATCGCCGCGCAGCGTGTTCGTATAAAGCCGTCCGTTTATTATCTTCGCGGGGAAGAGAGCGAGACGGCGCTCGAACATATGGTTTACGCTGATCGACGTCGTATCCATTTTCCACAAATTGCCGTTTTTGTCTGTAAACAGGCAGCCGTGACCCGCGCCGCGCATAAAGCCCGTGGATTTAAAGACTGTCGGGCTGTTGTCGCAGTTTTCAAACGGTCCCATCGGACTGTCGGACACCGCGACGCCGTCGCAGTACGTGGAAAATTCCGTTCCCGGTGTCGCGTACGTGAGATAGTATTTGCCGTTTATCTTATTTGCCCACGCGCCCTCAAGGCTCGGTCGGCGCTCTATCTCGTTATTGTCGCCGCAGCGGTCGTAGCCGCGGTTTTTGTAGTCGGAATAAAACACCGGTATGGGACCCTCAAGCACCTTTAAATCGTTTTTCGGGTCGAGCTTTGAGCAGTGTATCGAGTAATCGCCCAGACCCTCGTAAATATAGACCGAGCCGTCGTCGTCCTGCAAAAACGCGGGGTCGTGCCATTCGTACGGGCGCCCGATATTCACCCACGAATCCGGATCGAACGGGTCGTCGGAGTATAAAATACTTCCGCCCTGACTGTGCGTTATATACATCCGCTCGCCTATGACGAGCGTCGCCGGAGCAAAAAGCGCGAATTCCGGCTGTTTTTTCAAATCGACCTTTACAAAATCCCAGTTCACGAGATCGTCGGATACCCAGTAACCCGAGCCGTGCGATGCGAAAAGAAAATACTTGTCCTTGTACAAAACGACTGCGGGATCCGCTGATTCGCGTCCGTTGTAGGTCAGCTGATACTGATAGTTTATGTTTACGGGATTGCAGAACGTATGCTTTTTCATATTTTTATCTTCTTGATCTCTTCCGCGTAATACTGCACGAGCTCGAATTTTGTTCCCGGCATAAGTCTGTGGTCGGGGCAGGGAATGAAGCCGCCCAGCGACGCTAAGCGCTTCATGCGCTCTATTTCCTTGTCAACGGCTTCTTTATCTATTCTCAAAGCCGTTTTATCCATACCGCCTACGCCTAAGACCTGATCTCCGTACTTTTTCCGCGCGGGCTCGAACTGATCGCCCCACACGCCGACCTCTATCGGGAACATAGTGTTCACGCCATTATATACCCACGTGTCGAGCAGCTTGTCGGTCACACCGTCGCAATCGAGCGAGATAATGTCGATACCGTACTTATGACACAGATCGTTGCGCTTTTTATAGTGCTTTGCGCAAAGCTCGTCGAATATGTCGGGCGAGACGAGCGGACCGTTTTTGAAGCAGATATCCTCCCAGTAATGAGCAAAATCGAATTTCGCGCCGGTCTGCAAAATCGCCTCCGCGCATTTATACTGCATTTCCGCGTAGGTATCTATAATATCGGCGAAAAGGTCCTCGTCCTCGTCGTAAATGAGATAGCTCATACCCAAAACGGTGCAGATGTTTCTGATGTTTCCGAGAACGGAGCCGAGGTGGAGACCGACGGGTATATCGTAAGGTCTCGTCTCGTTGAAATGCCTGTAAAACTCAACGTCCACGCGCTCCGGCGCATACTGCATTTTCGGCTTGTAATATTCTTCAAACGCGTCTCTGTCCTTTAACAGATAATCGTCCTCGGACGGTATGGACGTTATACCCGGCTTTATCTTTTCTATAACTCCGTCGCCGTTCTGCACGCGGCGCGTGCCGTCAGCCAAGACCTCGATCACCTTCGTTTCAAAGCCCGGCAGCAGGTGGTTTGCGCTGCCGTACGTTCTGTAATAGTTGAAATCCCAGCCGATCAGCTTATCAAGCTCGCGTTCCTTTTCGGAGCCGTCGTAATTTCCGACGGCGAGATCGGCGGGTATTTTGCCCTGCGCTGCCCATTCTTCCAGAAGCTCCGGCCAGTAGCCGAAATGAACGGCGGGCAGTCTGTCTACGGGCTTGAAATGAAGCAGGTTCATCGCTCTTTCAACGTTTGTCATTATTTTACCGCCTTTTCTGCGTATTCTTTAAGCATTTCCACGTATATATGATATCTTTCAAGCGGAACGTCCGGCGGCGTCTGGTGGTCGCAGCTCGGTATGAAGCCGCCCGTTTTCATAACGGGGAGCAGTCTTTCAAATTCGCCGCGCATTTCATCCACTCCGCGGCGCATCGTCATTTTGTCAAACGCGCCGATGTATATGAAATCCGGGTACGCCTCGCGCAGGGCGACGACGTCCACGCCCGCCTGCCTTTCAAGCGGAAGAACGCCCTCTATGCCCGCGCGTATGAGCCACGGTATCATTTTGCTCACGTTCCCGTCCGTGTCGACTATGACCTTCGTTCCGTGTTCTTTTATAAACGGAACGATTTTCTGATAGTACGGAAGCAAAAACTCGTCAAAGCTGTCTTCCGATATCATCGGGCCGTTGTTGTAGCTCATATCCTCGCCGAACGTCATGAAATCCGGCGTTATCACCTCGTACATTTTTTCAAGCAGATCAAGCTGATATTTTACAAGATCGTCAAGTATCCTGTGGTACAATTCCGGCTGATCGTAAAACGAATAAAGGTGGTTTTCTATGCCTAAGATCGTGCGCGGGAACCAGAATCCGCCGTCAAGCGAAAACCAGACGGGATAGTCGCCGTTATCGTGCCCCGGCTTGATATTCTTCATCGCTTCTATGCTCGCCATTGCCTCGCTTTTCGGGTAGAGGTAGGGCAAAAGCTTCTCGTACGCCTCCTCATCCTCAGCTATCGTCGCGCCGTTGTA
>CADBSB010000077.1 GCA_902797235.1 uncultured Ruminococcus sp.
GCATACGCGTGACGGGCGGCATATTCCTTGAAAAATTCCTCAAGCCCGAATACAGTAAAGCCGGCGTCGTATCTTATATAATCCCCACGTACCTTTTGATGCATGAGGCGCAGTATAAATACAACACGTACACGGACGGCGCGTTATACAACAGTTACGACGAGGTGCCGGAAAAGTACAGAGACGTGCTGACGAAAGATTTTGATTATCCGATTTATTACTCCCCGTACTATTACAATTCTTACGAATTAGACCGTTATACCGCAAAGGAAGCTGCGGAGGCTATAATAAAAACGTCCGGCGTGTACGACGGCGTCGCGTTATACCCGAGCAAAGCAAAGGTGACGCACACGCCCGCGTTTGATTACGGATTCTCTGATTATGACGAGTACGGCTTTACGGCGATAACGCCGTCCGACGTGATATACGCCATGGACGTTATCGAATGCTCTGACGACCGCATTCTCTTCTCTCTTGATTTCATAAAAGAAGAAAACGGAAAGACGGAAAAGGTGACGTACACGTTTGAGGTCATAAAAACCGTAAACGAAAACGGATATGAATTCGGCTGCCTCGTCGGCGGAACGTTCTATACGGACGTGATCCTTGCGCCGTAAGGCGCATATCGAATGCGAAGCATATATCGAACGCCGTAAGGCGTATATCGACAAAATGATGACGATATATCGTCCCGTAAACGAGCCGATCCGATATATTTTGCATAGCGCAAAATTCGATATGCGCGTCGCGCGGCTCCGCGCTCAATATGGCTGCCGCCGAGAAAACGAAACCGGTGAAAATTTCATCGGTTTTGTTTTATTTACAAATCGTTTACAATTTTATTGAGACAAAAAGAGGCGCAAAAACGTATTATTAGTGAAGACACCGATGAAAGGAGTTCAGGGATGCTTTTATTTTTGCCGGACACGCTTGACTGTAACGACAAGCAGAAGCTGACCGAACTGTATGAAAAATACAGCCGGCGAATGTATTCAGCCGCGAACGCTATCCTTAAAAACGAATACGAGGCGGAGGACGCGGTGCATAACGCGTTCGTTTCCGTCGCAAAAATGCTTCACCGCATAAACGACAAAGACGAGGACGCGATGTGCGGTTATCTGTTCACCGTCGTTAAAAACGAGGCGTACACGCTTTTACGCAAAAGGCACAACGACGTGCCGATAGACGAGGTGACGGAGCTTTCCGACGGCGGATTCGACGTAGAGGTCACGGCGCACGGACGCGACGCGTATTATTACGCGATAAAGGTCATAACGGAGATGGATGAAACGTACAGAGGTCCTCTGTACCTTACCGTCGTTATGGGATATTCGGATAAGGAGGCGGCAAAAATGCTGAAGCGCTCCGAATCCACCGTACGCACACAGATAAGCCGCGCAAAGAAAATGGTGGCGGACAAGTTGAAGGAGGCGGGTTATGGATCGTAATTATACGTTAAAGGACATACTGCTCGAGGCGGGCGTCAGAGAATATTACAATACTTTCGAGGACAGAGAGCGCATACCGTCCGACAGGCATAAAAAGGACATGGAAAAGCTGTTTAATAAACAGACGTCGATTTTTGAAAAGATAAGCGGATCGCCCTTATACAAGGGTCTGTCGATCGCCGCGGCTGTCGCGATACTATTCGGCGCGGCGATAGCCATAAAACCGGTACGCGAGCCGGTAGCGTCGTTTTTTGCAAACCTTTTCGGCGCCTCGACCACGTCGGAGACGACGGACGATCCGACCGGGACCGACCCCGAGGGAACGGGCGAGGGATCGGTCATTGTCACGGACACGGAAACCGATCCGGACGTGACGGATCCGGGCGATGAATGCGCGCCGCCTGGGCATCTGAGCGTGACTTGCGGCGGTGTGACGGTATATCCAGGCGTGTATCTGATGTGGACGGAGCAGTATGACGACAAATCAGGAGAGTGGCTATCCGGAGACGGCTTCGGCACGACAGACAACGTCCCGCTGCTTCACGGAAACAGAGTCGGCATCAACTATGAAGACCGCGAAGACCGCGCGAGCGTAAGCGTGAGTCTGCACGGCAGCGACGCGCTCGTGTACGCTTCTGTCGACGAACTCAACGCATATCTGAGCACCGCCGACGACGGCGTATACCGCTTCACAATCTCGTACACGCTGACCGGCCGTCTGATCGACGGCAAATATGAAAAAACGTGTTATCAGTACCTGATCGACGTTGAGGTTAATAACGGGCAGGAAACGACGGAACCGTTTAAAATCCCCGAAACCGACGAGGAATGGATAGATTATCTGTTTTCTTCCATGGCGAAAAACGGCTATACTAAGGAGAAATGGGAGAAGCTTAAGACCTTCGGTCTTACCGCGTTCGACAGGCTCGTTTTAAAATATGACGACGAGGCGCTTACCGATTACGCAAAGGCTATAATAAGCATTTTTGCCGCGGGTTATTTGAAGGACGAGATAAAAGCGAATGAGAATATATACAAGCGGTTTGATACGACGGGCTTCCCCGAAACAGTTGAGACCGGCGCGGGCGGATGGCTCTCACAGTACAGGTCGATAGCGGAGGCTTACGCAAAAACGAACGACGAAAATACCGTGAAAAGCAATTTCCCGATGATGTACAGATTTTTGACGCTTATCGGATTCAACGGCTATCCGTTCTCACCGTCGCAGGCGAGCGTTTCGCAATGTATCGACTTTTATATTACCGATTATCTGTATTCTCCGGTCTACGAGCGGAATTCATCCACTATATTAAGCAATCTTATATCGGAAGAACGCAGAGACGAGACGCTTGATTACGTTCTGCAAAACTATTTCACAGAGGAAAACGACGCACGTCAAACGCTTTTAAGCTGGCTGTATTTCAATATCAGCAGGCTTGAGATAAAAGACTTTACGAACGGCTCCGAGCTTGAAGCCCGCGTTTCTGCGCTTGAAAGAACGGACGATATTTTCATAGAAGACGACCTTGGGGTAAAAGCAAAAGAGGACGTGCGTTCATTCTTAAGCGAATACACCGCGTTTGCAAAGACGAAAGCAAAGGAATTGATCGAATATAACGTAAAAACCGATTATCCTTATACGTATAAAGTCTTAACCGCCGCCGGCTTTGACGAATACGATAAAAAGGAGGTCGATATTGCGGACAAATCGCATCCGGCGATAAAAGCCGCGCTCGACCTGTTCATGCTTTTAAAATGCGGCACCCCCTATGAAGACGGCACATGCCGCACCGCGGGGCGTGAGAATATGTCGTACGTTTACGGCTATTTCGGCAAATATTTCTCAAAGGAAACGATCGACAATCTGATAACTGAAAGCGGATTTACGATAAGCGACGGCGTATTATATTATGAGGAAATAATAAACGCAGGCGGCTCAAGGGTAAGATACGATACGGTAAAGCTGATAAGTGAAAACGGGAATACCGCGACGGTCGAGGCAACGCTGTATATCCCCGATCCCGTATATCACGAATTCGGATACGTGCCGCTGACGTTTGAGATTACAGACGGCAGCACGGGTATCAAGATAACGGGCGGCAATTTCTTTGATATTCTTATGTCGCCGGCATTCAACCGTATCGATCCCGTATATAACACGATAGCGTCGTATATGCTTCTGCGTGAAGGACAGAAGAGGTACGTCGCGGTTAAGGAAGCGGATTATATGAATTACGAAGACCTGCCGGAAGAACTTAAAGAAAAGGTGGGAGAGGGCGCGGAATTTCCGATTTCCGATATTGACCGTATGTTTTACGAGGCGCCGATACGGAAAAATGTCGCGGGTTACATCTATGACGATCTGATTTACAGAGAAACGGAGGTTTTCCATGACGGACTGATATTCATATCAAAAGCCCCCGGCAAAGTCAAGCCCGCGTTCGACTTCTTCAGTCACCCGGGATATGAGATACACGACGACGGCTCGCTCGGACCGGACCCGTTTTCGATCCTCTTCAATATGAAAAACGTAAAAACAAACGGCAAAACGGTTGAATTTACGCTTGACTTTGAGGTCGACGGCGTCACATCCGCATACTCTTTCATAATCGATTACGATGAAATCCGCGGAATGATACTTACGGGCGGAACGTTTGCAGACGAGATATTGTTGAAAAATTAAAGTAAAAAAGCGGTGGTGTCGCGCCTGCGGTACCACCGTTTTCATTATATTATGTGTTGTCTCTTCCCCTCGCACAAGTCGCGCCAGACGGGGGAAAGACCGCGCAGACGGGCGACGACGTCCGTAACGGCGGTAATTATATGATCCGCCTGCTCCTGTGTCGTGTCTTCGCCTATGCTCAGACGGAGCGATCCGTGCGCCACGTCGTGCACCCTGCCTATGGCGAGCAGAACGTGGCTCGGGTCGAGCGAGCCCGACGTACACGCGGAGCCGGACGAGGCGCAAATGCCCTTATCGTCGAGTAAGAGAAGGAGGGATTCTCCCTCTATACCCTCAAAACAGAAATTCACGTTTCCGGGCAGACGTTTTTCCGCGTCTCCGTTCAGCGCGGAATGGGGTATTTTTGATAAACCATCTATAATTTTGTCGCGCACCGCCTTCATTTTCGCCGAGTCAGCGTCCATATTTGCCGCGGCTTCTTCAAGCGCCGCGGTCATTCCGGCGATCCCGGCTAAATTCTCCGTTCCGGCGCGGCGTCCGCGCTCCTGTGCGCCGCCCTCTATGAGATTTACCGTCCTTATACCCTTTTTTACGTACAGGAAGCCCACACCCTTCGGCCCGTGGAATTTATGCGCCGAGGCGGAGAGCATATCTATATTTTCCGCCTGCACGTCTATGTGAAGATGGCCGACAGCCTGTACCGCGTCCGTATGGAACGGTACGTTTTTTTCTTTGCAGATCTTTCCTATCTCTTTTATCGGCTGAATCGTACCTATTTCGTTATTCGCGTACATAACGGTGACGAGGCAGGTTTTTTCCTTAATCGCCGCTCTCACGTCCTCCGCCTTTATGACGCCGTCTTCGCCTATCGGCAGGTACGTTATCTCAAACCCGTCACCTTCAAGCTTTTTAAGCGTGTGAAGCACGGCGTGGTGCTCTATCGGCGTGCTTATTATGTGGTTTTTGCCGTTCTTCTTCCCCGCCGCGGCGGCTGACAGAAGCGCCTGATTGTCCGCCTCGCTTCCGCCGGAGGTGAAAATAATCTCGCTCTGCGCCGCGTTTATACAGCGCGCGACGCGTGCGCGGGCGTCCTCCAGCGCCTCCTTCGCCTTCTGCGACGCGGAATAAAGGCTTGACGGGTTGTAAAAAACGTCCGTCAGGTACGGCGTCATGGCTTTTAATGCAGTTTCACTTAATTTTGTAGTTGCGGCATTGTCCGCGTATATCATCGTTTTATTTCTCCGCTCTGTTGATTTGAGCATATTATACGCGCATTTACCTACTTATTCAATAGGTTTATTGGGCAATTCTTTTTACGGATTGTAAACTTTTTGTTCTTGAATTACCTATTTACCCTATGGTATAATATGCAAAAACAAAAAAAGCAGGTAATAAAGTATGATCTCAACAAAAGGACGGTACGCTCTGCGCGTTATGATCGACCTCGCGGAGCACGCGGACGGCGGCTATATACCGCTGAAAGACGTGGCGGAAAGGCAGAAAATATCAAAGAAATATCTTGAAATCATTGTAAAGGACCTTGTCAAAGGGAAACTGATAAAGGGATCGAGCGGCAAGGGCGGCGGCTACGTTTTATGCAGAAAGCCTGACGAATACTCCGTCGGCGAGATACTTGAACTGACGGAGGGCTCGCTCGCCTCCGTATCGTGTCTGTCCGACAATTCGGACGGGTGTCCGCGCGCCAGGGAGTGCAAAACGCTGCCCTTATGGTGCGAATTTGATAAAATGGTGCGCGATTTCTTTTACGGCAAAAAGCTGAGCGAGCTTGTATAACAGGGTAAAAAATGAAAATATATAAAAACGAGATAACCGATCCTTATTTCAATTTGGCGTCCGAGCAGTATCTTCTCGACACGGAGGAGGACGACGTTTTCATGCTCTGGCGCAACCGTCCGTCCGTAATAATCGGGCGCAATCAGAACGCGTACGCGGAGATAAACCGCGGCTTTGTGACGGACAACGATATCGCCGTCGTGCGCCGTCTCACGGGCGGCGGCGCGGTCTTCCACGACCTCGGCAACATAAATTTCACGTTCATAACAAAAAAGGGCGGCGCGGACGCGCTCGATTTCGCGCGCTTCTGTCAACCCGTTATAGACGCTCTGCGCGCGCTCGGCGTTCCGGCGGAGCTGTCGGGAAGAAACGATATGACTGCGGACGGCCGCAAATTCTCCGGCAACGCTCAATGCGTATATAACGGCAGGGTGATGCACCACGGCACGCTTTTATTCGACGCGGATATGAACAGCATGGCGGGAGCGCTCAACGTTGACCCGGAAAAGATGAAGAGCAAGGGCGTTAAAAGCGTACGCGCGCGCGTCTGCAACCTGCGCGAATTTCTGCCGGACACGGACGTCGTTTCACTTAAAACATACCTTGAAAACAGCATGGGGGAAAACGCCGCGCCGTTTTCGGAGGATCAAATAAACGGAATAAATAAGTTGAAGGCCGAAAAGTACGAAACGTGGGAATGGAACTACGGCAAATCAAAGGAATTTGCAAAAACGGTAAAAAAACGCTTCCCGTACGGCACGGTGGAAATATCATACACGTCGGATCACGGCGTGCTTACCGACGTAATGATACGCGGCGACTACTTCGGCGTTTTGCCGACGGACGAGCTTGAAAGATCGCTGTGCGGCGCGAGGCTCGAGCGCTCGGATCTGTCAGAGAAGCTTGCAGACGCCGGCAAATATATCTCCGGCGCCGAGCCGTATGATCTGATAACGATGTTTGAAATGTAAAAGATCCTGACGGGGTCTTTTATTTACAGAACGTTTACAAAATTATTGTTACAAAACAGGGCAAATTCCCGTCTTATACGTGAGGACACAAAAGTTCAGGGAAGACGGAAGCCCTCCCGGAATAATCAGGAAAGGAACGACGTGGTGGATATGGTTTTGTTCACGTCTGAAACAGAGCCGCAGACCGGCAAGCAAAAGCTTGAGCTTATTTACCGTCGGTACGGAAATAAAATGTACACCGCTGCGTATAACATATTAAAAAGCCGGTCGGACGCGGAGGACGCGGTGCAGAACGCCTTTTTGAACATCTGTAAAAAGGTGCGGTCGTTAAACGAAAAGGACGACGATGCGCTCCGCGGTTACGTTCTGGCGATAGCGCAGAACGAGGCGTACAACATAATAAGACAAAGAAAACCGGACGTTTCGATCGATGATATACCGGAGCCCGCGGAGGATAACGGCGTTGAAATAAAGGTCGCGGAGGGCGAGGAATTCCGGTTTGCGGTAAAGGTCATGCGGGAAATGGACGAGATATACCGCGCCCCGCTTTACTTATACTACGTTATGGGTTATTCGTACAAGGAAACGGCAAAGCAGCTCAAACGCGGCGAGGCGACCGTGAGAGTGCAGATCTCACGCGGGTTGAATATACTTAAAAAATCCTTGAAGGAGGCAGGTTATGGGACGTGAATACGATATAAAGGATATTCTGCTCGAAGCGGGTTCCCGCGACTATGCGGAAATGAAAAACGTCGAATGGACGCCGTCTGAAAAACACGCCGAATTTACGGATAAGTTATTCAAAAAGAAAAAGTCGCCCGATCCCGGCAATATTTCAAAGCTCGTCAGAGCCTGCGTCGCGACGGCGGCTGTCGCCGCGGTCGTATGTTTGTGCCTTGCAGTAAGACCCTTGCGCGAGGCGATAGCGTCCGCGGCGGAAAATATTATCGGTACAGGCGAAAATACGTCGTATCAAACGGACAAAACGCCGAAAACAGAGCCCGCCGACACGGAAAAGCAGGGATTTGCATTAGACCCCGCGCAGACGACAAATATGACGACGACCGCGCCGGAAACCGAGGCCGAAACGGAGCCCGAGACAACGGAAGAGCCGCCGTTCGTAATACCGACGACGGACGAGGAATGGATAAGATACCTCATAAGCTCCATGGCGAAAACCGGCTACGTCAAGGAAAAATGGGAAAGGCTTTTATCGTACGGCGATTTTGCGTTTGAGTATCTGTACGAAATGTACACTCACAGCGTGACGTATAGTCTTAAACAGATGGAAAAATCGTATATAAGCGCGTATTTCGCGGAGCAGGTGTACGACGAGATAACGGAAACGGCGAAGACCGTATCGTTGCTGCGATACGTCAAGTTCCCCGATAAAACCGATCTGACGTTGGATGATAAGAACTGGCTGACAAATTTTACGGGAAAAGCCCAATCCTACGCAAAAGCAAAATCGATCGAGTACGTAAGCGAACACACGCCGGTAACAAGAAAGCTGCTCGAATTATCCGGCTTTGACGAAAACGATTTCAATTTCGACTATTACTCGGACGACGTAATCAAAAGCATCAAAAAGCTTGCGACGCTTAACGAGGGCGAGGAGCTGCACCAGAAATTACACATTGTATTAAATTCCGCCGTATACGGAGAAAACATCGGAGTTATGCTTGACGCGTATTACGATTCCGCCGCCGTCTTCGGCGAAAAAGAAACCGAAGCAAAGGCTCTGATAGGGTATATGTACTTGTTGAAGGCGCTGGACGATATGAATCTGCTTGTCGGACACGATAAGGCGTTCGGTTACTACAACATAGTCGATGATACGGTGGACTATTATACGTATACGAATATAAGCGGCTACAATCTGTTTTCGTATAAAGAGAAGATGGCGGAGATAATCACGAAATATCTTAAAGACGTGACAGACGTACTAAAAGAAAAAAAGTTTACGGAACAGATAGTCTCCGAGGATTACCCGGCAACGTACGCGCTGCTTCAAAAAGCCGGCTTTGACGGATACGAGCCGCCGCAGAACGAAAAGGAAAAGAGGGCGGCACAGCTGTTATCTGAGCTTGAAAATCTGTATAACGCGGTAAAATACGGCTATAACGGTTACACGACCTACGACGGGCTTGCGGAGGTGTACGAAACGGACGACGATATAAGCAAAATGTCGGCGGAGCTGTACGCCAAGGTAAGAAAGTATTACCCCGAGGGTATGTATAAAAACCCGTCGTATCAGGCTTTCCACTCACAAAAAGAGGGCTTTGAGACGCTTGACGACTGGTATGATTATTACTCAAAGATACTGCCCGAAGACGTCGTACGCAATTTCTTATCGTGTGAGAACAGATATTTCTTCACGGCAAACGGAAAAGTTTATACCACCGAATATATGAGCATCTACTTGATGAAAATAGACGGCAGGACCGCGCGCATAGTTGAGGAAAAGAACGGCGTTACGACCGTACGCTTCAACGCAGGCGACAGTCGGTACGTTAAGAATACCGAATATACGGTAAAAGTAAAAGAAGACGGCGGCGTGATGCGCATAGTCGGCGGGTCGTTTATAGATGATTTAATGTCTTTCCCGGAATACGGAAACGCGGCGGCGTTTGTAAAAGCGGCGGTATGGTCGCTGTCACCGTCAAATCTCCTTGTGGAATACGAGAATTTCTACGGTAAAAAAGAAGATGAACTGCCTGAAGGCTTTGCAAAAAAGCTTACGGAATATTTCGGGGACGCTAAACGATATTACCATTATTTCAGGTATATTGATATAGGCGGCACCGTTATAAACAGCGTGGATCACTATAAAGAAGCCGCGTCCGAATTCTTTTCATCCGATTTTATAAATAAATTCTTTAAAGACAACAAAAACTTCATAGAAGCCGACGGCACGCTGTACGTAAGCGATAACTGTGAGGAATCCCTTTGCGCAGATGAAATATACAGCGTTAAAAGACTGTCCGATACGAGATACGAGATAGAGATGAGGGTAATACAGAACGGCGTCGCGCCGGGCATCCCCACATGGGACTGTACCGCGGAGGTCGAGATGATCGACGGTTCGCCTGTAATCGTCGGCGGAACGTTTTTGACGGAAGTACTTCTCAAAAACTTCAAAAGCGCGTGGTAACGGACGCGCGGCAGCAATCAATTCAACACACGGCGGGCGGGCGAAAATCGCCCGCCTTTTTATAATGAGGCGAACACCGGCCCCGCCGATAAACGGTCTGAGCGTCTAAGGAATCGGGTCGTAGAGGGCGCCGACCCCTGCAAATTATCTTAAAAACTTAATAAAATTTCGTGTTTTCTCTTTACAAATCGGAAAAAATATGTTAGAATTAGAGAAACCGAGGTATTTATCATGGATATAAGATCTGATTTTCATACGCATACCAACCTTTCCGCCTGCGCGGCGGATGAGGTCACGGCACAGGCGCTTATAGACGGGCTCTGCACGGGTGAGGACGGTTTGCGCGTACTCGGTATTTCAAACCACCTCTGGGACAGCGATATTGAGGGCGCGAGCGAATGGTACAAGCCGCAGAACGTAGAGCACGTTATATCCATACGAAAAGAGCTTGAAAACGTTGACACGCACGGCGCAAGGATCTTAGTCGGCGCGGAGGTCGAATTTTCCGCCGACTGCCGGGTCGCGATAACGCGCGAGCACGCGGCGCTGTTCGATTATCTTCTGATAACCGCCAACCACGTACATATGAAGGATTTTATAATCCCCGCCTCCATGACCGCGCCCGACGAGGTGCGCGAATTCATCATATCGCGTTTCCTTTCCGCCTGCGAGGTCGATCTGCCCGTAAAATGCGGCATTTGCCATCCGTTCTTCCCCATGTCTTTCCCCAAGACCGACAATGAAATACTCTCGGGTATAACTGACGAAGTTTACGGCAAATGCTTTGAAAAAGCAAAGAAATACAAAAAATCAATAGAAATACACACCTCCGTTTTCGGTCCGCATCTGCCGCATCACAACGATTTAGGCGCGGGCGACGAGTACGTGAGGATGATAGGGATAGCAAAAGAGACCGGCTGTACGTTCCACATAGGCTCGGACGTTCATAAACCCTTTGCTCTGCCCGGAATAAAACTGCGTGAATTTACAAAATATATGGGCATAACCGAAGATATGATGACGGATTTTTAACATGAGATATAACGATTATTCAAAAGTCACGGCAAAAGGTGAGCTCGGCGCGAGATGCGCGCTCCTCTCCTCCCGTCTTGAAGCCCCCATATACCGCCCCGATGTTATTTTCGGAATAGAACAGGCGGGCTGGCCCGGCGACTGGGAGGGCAGGACGATACTCGCCCTGACGTGCCAGGCTCAGGTTACCAAGCGCGAGCCGTCTTATCTTGACGAGATAGTTTTACAGTTAAAAGATCATTGCAACGAGCGCGGATATTTAGGTCCGATATACGACGGCAAGCTGAACGAACAGCAGCTGTCCGGCCACGGCTGGCTTTTGCGCGGGCTTTGCGAATATTATTTATACAGAAAATGCGATTACGTCCTGCCGCTGATCGACGGTATCGTGCGCGGGCTGTTTCTGCCCGCCGCCGGCAAGTACGCGTCTTATCCGGTGCTTCCGAAGCAGCGCGACAACGGCGGAGATATGTCGGGCAATACGCTCGGCTTCATCGGCGACTGGCTCATATCCACCGACACGGGCTGCGCGTATATCGGTATGGACGGACTTATACAGGCGTACGCCGTACTTTCCGAAAATCTGCCCGACAGGGACAGGGACGAAAAGGTAAACGCGCTGATAGACGAGATGACAGAACAGTTCTGCCGCATACCTTTCGTTTTAATAAAAATGCAGACGCACGCGACGCTGACGGGCGTGCGCGGACTGTTAAGACGGTACGGACAGACGAACGACAAAACGCTGCTCGACGAAGCGAAGCGCATATTCGACCTGTACGAATCGCACGGTATGACTATGACTTACGCGAACAAAAACTGGTTCGACCGCCCGGAATGGACGGAGCCGTGCGCTGTCATAGATTCTTACATGGCCGCGTCGCAGTTATACGCCCTGTGCGACGAGCCGAAATACGCGGAGCTTTCACAGCTGATACTGTACAACGGCGTGTTTCACGCGCAGCGTAATAACGGCGGCTTCGGCTGCGACGGCTGCGCCGTCGACGGCGTGCTTACGACGCACTGTTTTGAGGCGTACTGGTGCTGTACCATGCGCGGCGGCGAGGGACTTGCCGCGGCTGCGGCGTACGCGGTGACGGATAACGGCGTTATAGTAAATCCAATATCCGTCGACACAAAAGTAAACGGAAAACGGCTTTCAATCGTATCCGGTTATCCGTATAAAAACAAGATCAGAATAAAATACGAGGGCGGCGGCAGGCTGTATTTCTTCGTCCCGTCATGGACGACGGGAGTAAAGTGCGAATACGTTTCGGGCTGTGACGAGAATTATGTCTATATCGACGCGCCGGACAACGTTGAATTCACCGTCACGTATAATTTCAGAATATGGAACGACGACGATCGCATCTACGACGGTCCGCTCATGCTCGCAAGTACCGAACCGATGAAGTTGAACGATAGCTTTGACGTACTGAAAGAGGACGGAAAATACACGGCGAAGGGCAAAGAGCTGTGTACCCTCACCGGCACGTATCTTAAAAACGAGGCGCAGACGAACAGCGAGCGTCTGTATGTTAAACTGATATGAAAAACGTACTGATAACCGGAGCCTCGCGCGGTATTGGCGCCGCGTGCGCTCTGCTTTTCGGCAAAGCGGGTTACCGCGTATTCGTAAATTACAACAAGTCCGAAAAACAGGCCTATGAGGTTTGTGAAAAGATAAAATCCGCTGGCGGCGAGGCTTACGCCGTGCAGGCTGACGTTACGGACTTGACGGCGGTGCGCCGCGCCGTGTCGCTATGCAAATATCACGGCGGCGGGCTCGACGTTCTCGTAAACAACGCCGGAATAGACTTTTACGGCACGTTTGAAGAAACGACGCCCGAAATATGGGACAGCGTCATAAAAACAAACCTTACGGGCGTATATAACGCCGTATACGCGGCTTTGCCGGAGCTTAAAGAAACGCGCGGCAAAATCATTAACGTCTCATCCGTGTGGGGCGTTTTCGGCGGCTCGTGCGAGGCGGCGTATTCCGCGTCAAAGGCGGGAGTTATAGGGCTGACGAAAGCTTTATCAAAAGAGCTCGGCTTATCCGGCGTCACGGTAAACTGCGTCGCGCCGGGGTATATAGACACGGAAATGAACGCGCGGTTTGATGAAAAGACCGTCGCGGATATTATAGACAGAACTCCGTTATCGCGGACGGGAACACCGGAGGACGTCGCGGAGGCGGTCTTATGGCTCGCCTCGGATAAAGCGCCGTTTTTCACGGGGACGGTCCTTAACGTTGACGGCGGATTTATGTAAAACAAGAAAATTAAGGTAGGAGGATACCAATATGAAAAAAATCACGGCTGTTTTAGCAGCGGCTCTGCTTTGCCTCGGTTCGGTATTCGCGCTCGTATCTTGCTCGAACACACCTGCAACGACGACCGCGGACACGACGAAAGCGGCTGAAAGCACACCCGAGACGACTAAGGAAGCGGCGACGACAGAGGAAGTCACCACCGAAGCGACGACGACAGAGGAAGTGACGACCGAAGCTGCGACAACGGAAGCGAATACGACGGAAGGAAATCCCGGCGTCAACTACGTTGAAGACGAGATGATGCTGTTCGACAGAAGAGCGGGCGACAGTCACGACCCGATCGCCGCCGACAGCGGCAGAGAGCTTGCCTGCAAATTCACCCTGCCCGAGGGCGCGCGTCTGACCGGTCTTTATTTCGAGTCCTGCCCGACGTGGTCCACTCCCGATTACTCCGGCTTTGTGGTAGAGCTTTACAAATGGGACAACGACTATGAGAACACTCTCGTAGGCGAAATGCTCTATTCCGAGGAGTTTGAGGAATGGGTCGACAACGCGTACTGCGAGCTCGATTTCACGGACAAGGCTCCGAGCGGCTTTGAGACCGGCACTTATCTCTGGGTATTCAGAGGCACGACGGACAAAATAGGCATCTGGGCGATGGATCCGATCGACGAATGCGAATACTTTGAAAACGGCGTATCCGCAAATCACGGCTTCCAGGTACTTGCGTATATCTTAACGCCCGCCTGATCTTAAAATCAAATACTGCAAGGGGACCGTCGCAAAACGGTCCCTTTTCACACGTTTTTAAGAATAAAATCATCTTAAAAGCGTTGATTTTTATATAAAATTATAATATAATAATATTGGCGGAACGGGCGGGACGGCGCGCCGGACTTCGTTTTCTTAACAAAGTGTAAAAACATATATTATAATATGACAATTTAATACTTTATCCGTTGACTTGTTTAAAAAATATTGATAATATAATTTTATGATTGTCGGAGGAGGTGGGGCGGATTTGGCGATCACAACGTTCAAACGTTACGAAAAGAAATTCATAATAACAAAAGAACAGCAAAAGCTTCTTCTCCCCGCTGTGAACGAGCATATGTCGGAGGATCCGTACTGTCTTGACGGAAAAAGCTACCGGCTGCTCAACCTTTATTTCGACGACGACGAAAACAGCGTAATAATCAATTCCATCATGAAGCCGAAATACAAGGAAAAGCTACGCCTGCGCTGCTACGGCGTACCGGAAAACGGCGACAGCACGGTGTATTTCGAGATAAAGAGCAAGCTTTACGGCATTGTCGCAAAGCGCCGCGTCGGAATGAAATACAGCGACGCGCTCGAATATATAAAAAGCGGCAGGCATCCGGAAACGGACGTGTATATCTACAACCAGGTGCTTGACGAGATAGACGAGCTAAGAAAGCGCAAGCCTTGCCATCCGCGCATAATAATCGCGTACGACAGAACGGCGTACTTCCAGCGCGACAGGCGCTCCGTGCGTCTGACATTTGACGAAAACATAGTGACGAACAGAGAAAACCTCGACATCCTCGGATTTGACGGCGGCAAGGACCTTTTGCCGCCCGGGTATCTTATACTTGAAGTAAAAACGCCGGACACCATACCGTTATGGATGTCGAAAGCGTTCTCCGAGGCGGGCGTTTTTATGACGAGCTTCTCAAAATATGGAAGAGAGTACAGAAATACGTACTCCCAAATCTGAAAAGGCGGGTAAAAACCATGTCATTCCTTACTGCAACGGGCACCGATTCGGCGCTTGAAACCATTTTTTCAACTCAAATAGGCGGTGAAAGGCTCACGTTCCCGTCCGCACTTCTTATGATAGGCGCTGCTCTGCTTTTAGGCTTCGGCGTCGCGCTGTTATATTACTTCACACAAAGAAAAGCGGGCGGCAGCACGTCTTTATCCGTGACCATACTGATAGTCCCCGCGATCGTGGCGATGATAGTTCTGCTCATACAGAACAACCTGGCGCGTGCCTTCACGCTCGCCGGCGCTCTGGCTCTCGTCAGATACCGTTCCGAGCCGGCGTCTCCGCGCGACATCGCGTACGTTCTGTTTTCGCTCGCCATCGGTATAGCGTGCGGCATCGGCTACGTTGCGTACGCCGCGCTGTTCACCGTGCTCTTCTGCGCGGTGCTCCTCGTCATCAGCCTTACGGGCTTCGGCGGCGCGGGACGCGACACGCTTTTACTTAAAATAATGATACCGGAGAGCCTTAATTTCGAAGGCGTGTACGACGATCTTTTGAAGGAATACGCGGTAAGCTACAAGCTGCGCCACGTTCAGTCCACGGATTTCGGCACGGTATTCGAGCTTTTATACATCGTAAAGCTCAAAAAAGGCGTTGACCGCAAGGAATTCATGGATAAGATCCGCTGCAGAAACGGCAATCTGAACGTAACGCTCAATTTCATACCCGACGACGAAAAGGTGAAAAGATGAAAAAACAAACGGCATTACGCACCGTTTCCCTGCTCCTTTGCATCCTTTGTGTGTTTTTTTGCTCCTGTAATCTCGACTTCGGCATAAAGCCGGCGGACACGGACGGGGGAACGGAGACGGCGGCGGCGCCCGGCTTTGCCGGCGTGGGCGTAAAGACCGGCGCGTACAACGGTATGTTCGACGGCATAATGCAGATAAACATAACGATGGGCGACGCGGAGCTTTCTACCGTTAAGGATCACGCGGATTCGGAGATATACTGCGAATGCAACGTGTCGGTAGGTAAAGAGACCGTGAACCGCGCGGCGATAAAGCCGAGAGGAAACACGTCGTACGTAACGGCGTCCGGCAGCTCGCGCTACTCCTTCAAGCTCAAATTCGACAAGTACGTTAAGGGACAGAGACTGAACGGACTTGACGAGCTTTATTTGAACAATCTCTCGTACGATCCGTCATACGTAAGAGAATACCTCGCATACGCGCTGTTTTCTTTGAACAGCGGCATAAAAGCGCCGCTTGCGACGTTTGCGAAGGTCTATATAAACGGACAGTACTATGGACTTTATTCCGCGGTGGAAGCCGTTGACGGCAGCTTTTTGAAACGCGCTTACGGCGAAAACGACGGCGATCTTTACAAGGCGGAAAGCGGATCGGCTTTCATAAGCGACGATACGTCGACCTTTACGCTCGAACGCGGAGAAAACACGTCGTTATCAAAAATATCGGAAATTTATAACGCCGTTATTTACGGTGATAAGACAGAGGACGTCGTAGACGTTGAAAGCATTCTGCGTTACGCCGCGGTCATAGCCGTTATATGCGGCCGGGAATCGTATCTCGGCGCAAAGGCGGAAAATTATTATCTGTACTCCGAGCCGGGCGGCGAGGTATCTATAATACCGTGGGATCTTAAAACCGCGTTCGGCACCGATCTTTCCGAAAGAAAGGGCGGGTACGCGATAGACGGCTCGCTGATATCCTCGTCCGTCAAAGAGCCTTATTTCGGGCTTGAAGCCGAGGACAGGCCGCTTGTTTCAAAGCTGCTCGAAAACAAAGAATATAACGACGAATATCTTAAATACGTTAAATATTACAGCGACGCGTTATCGGAGATGATACCGAAGCTGTCCGGGCTGAAGGCCGCGATAGACGAGGCCGTCGCCGAGGATACGACCGGCTTTTACGGCAAGGAAACGTACGAGGCCGAGTTTACGGACGGCGACACGCTGTACGGATTTATAAAGGCGAGATGCGACAGTATAAAACAGCAGCTTGCCTCATCGGGCGAATGACATGAACAAAAAAATCATATCCGTTTTACTTTTACTGTCGGCAGCCTTCATACTGCTCTGCTCCTGCACGCAGACGAAAACGGACGTGCCGTCCGGGATGAAGCTCGCGTCGGTCGACGCGGCGGACTACTATATGTACGTGCCGAACGAGTGGATAATAGCGGATCAGGACGGAGTTACGAGCGCGTACGTTTCGATCGCCGATAAATCGAACGTCACCTGCGCGAGATACAGAATAACAAACGAGGCGGTGTTCGACATACCCGCCGACAGAGACGAAAACAAGGCGGACGGCGTTATATACGCGGAAAACTACTGGCGCGGCTACACGTCCGAGCTTGAAACGCATCTTCCGGGTTACAGACTTATATCGGGTCCCACGGCGACGCTTTTGAACGGATCGCCCGCTGTTCGCGTCAGATATATTTCTTCCGTTTCGGGCACGGATTACAATTTCGACATGGTGATCTGCGTAAAGGAAAGGATGTTTGCGTACATTCTGACTTTCACGGCGGAAGCTTCGAAATACGACACGAACGTCGCATCATATGAAAAGATCATATCCGAATTCGTATTTCAGACCGGAGTTATAAAATAATGACCGCGTATTTTGACAACGCGGCGACCACGCGCCTCTGCCGTGCCGCCGCGGACGCGTTTTTAAAGGGCTCGGAGGTATTCGCAAATCCGTCGTCGCTCCATTCCGCCGGGCTTGAAGCGGAAAAGCTCGTCACCTCGTCGCGCAAAAAGCTGCTTTCGACGATAGGCGGCAGCGGCTCGCTCGTATTCACGGGCTGCGGGACCGAGGCAAACACTCTCGCGCTTTTCGGCGTATCATACGCTAAAAAGATATTTGAAAACAAAACGATAATCATCTCGGATTCGGAGCATCCGTCGGTCTACAAAAACGCGGAGGAGCTGCAAAAACGCGGTTTCGGTTTAAAGCGCGTAAAGACGAAGGGCGGGGCGATAGACCCGGACGAGCTGTACGACGCGGTAGACGGAAACACGTTTTTGATAAGTATAATGACCGTAAATAACGAAACGGGCGCGTTATACGATATACCGGCGCTCTGCTCCGCCGCAAAGCGGAAAAATCCGTCCGTTATATTCCATACGGACGCGACGCAGGCGTTTATGAAGACGGATATCGACGTATCGAAGACCGGCGCCGATCTTATGACCGTTTCGGCGCACAAGATAGGCGGTCCCAAGGGCGTCGGGGCACTTTATATAAATGACAGCCTTATCCGCTCGCGCTCCGTCGTACCCGTACAAAACGGCGGCGGCCAGGAAAACGGCCTGCGCTCCGGTACTGAGAACACGGCGGGGATAGCCGCGTTTGCCGCGGCGGCGGAATACGGAAAGCAGAATTTTTCCGCTGATTTAAAGAAAATTACAGAGTTATCGGAATATATAAGATCGGGGCTTGCCGACACAGGCGTAAAGATAAACGCGCCGGTAAGATCCGTTCCGCATATAATCTCCGCAACGCTGCCGGGGATAAAAAGCGAGGTAATGCTCCACTTTCTCTCCTCCCGCGGGGTGTTCGTTTCAAGCGGCTCCGCGTGCTCCTCGCATCACAAGGGCATATCGGAGGCGGCGCGCGCCTTCGGGTTGTCGGATAAGGAAGCCGACTGCACCGTCAGGATAAGCATATTCCGCGAAAACACTGAGGAGGAAGCAGCTCTGCTTGTGCAAAGCATGGCGGAGGGCGTAAAAAATCTTGTAAAAATGTACCGTTAGCCGTGTAAATTAACATCGAGTTAATAAAATATTCTTTCGTATTCATATCACTTGTGATATACTATGGGTTACGGTCTTTTTTAAAAATATTATATAGTGCGGTGATACGCCGCGCGGTTTTTCACTAAATAAGGAAGGTTTGGACAACCGAAATGGGCAAAACTAACGTAAAATCAAAAAACGCAAAAAACAAGACTGACGTCTGGTACAAGGTCTTAGCCATCGTTATCGGCGTTGTGCTTCTGTTCGGTCTCTGCGTGGCTATCATGCAGCCGACGGGTCTCATGGACTATATCACCCTGCACACGCAGACGGCCATGAAGACGGAAAACTTTTCCGTAAGCAACGCTCAGTTCATGTATCTGACGTATCTTACCTACAACAACTACTACCAGTCGATATATGAGTCGTACGGTTCAACGTACCTGTCGGCGTTCGGACTTGACAGATCGAAGCCTCTGTCACAGCAGTCGTACTACGGCACGTCGACCACGTGGCTCGACGCCTGCAAAACGGAGGTACGCTCCTCCCTCACCCAGACGCTCGCTCTCTGCGAGGCGGCAAAGGCCGCGGGCTTCACTCTGACCGACAAGGACAAAGCTCAGGCTGATGAATCCATACAGGCGCTGAAAGACTTTGCAAAGGCGAACAACTACTCCGTATCGTCCGCGATAGCCGCGATGTACGGCAGCAAGGGCATAAAGAAGAGCGACATAAAGAGCATGATAGAGATGCAGCTTCTCGCCTCCAACTACGCGCAGAGCATCAACGACGCGTACACGTACACGACCGAACAGTACAACACCTATTACGATGAAAACAAGCTTGATTTCATAAAAGCCGATTATTATTCATATGAAGTAAAAGCCGATTACGAATCAGGCGCAACGGACGAGGAAAAGGAAGCCGCTATTTCAGCCGCGAAGAACAAGGCTGAGGAGATCTTCAACAAGGTCGAGGGCGGCGAGGATTTCGTGACCGTCATCACGGAATACAAGAAAGAGCTTGCGCAGGCCGAGCTTGACGCGGCGCAGAAGGCTTACGACGACGCGGCAGCGGCCGGAAAGATCGACACGACGTCCGAGACGAAATCCGACGAGGAAAAGGCGCTTGACAAAGCAAAGACGGCGCTTGAGGAAATAACGGAAGAATCCGTAAAGAAATCGATTCTGACCGAGGCTCACACCACGAGCACGTCCGCAACGAAGACCGAGGCCGAGGAGTGGATGTTTGCCGACACGCCCGCACAGAACGGCGCGGCGAAGCTTATTGCGGCGGACGAGTCCTCTACCGTTTACCAGATAGTAAAGAGCGCGTACAGAGACGAATACAACACCGTAACGATACGCGAGCTCGATCTTAAGCTTGACGACTTTACGAGCCCCGAGGCGATGGCGGAATACGCGGACAAGATAATCGCGGACTTCAACGCCGCATCCGAAAAGACCGGCGACGCGTTTGACAAGCTTGCCGAGAAATACACGGCCGACAAGATAACCGTAACGTCAAGAGGTCAGATAAAGGAAACTTCAAAGAGCAAGAGCACGAACGAAGACGTGATAGCCGTTAACGACTGGCTCTTCTCCGAGGACCGCAAGGCCGGCGACGTCAAGGCGTTCACGTTCACCGACGAGGGCATGAGCATCTACTTCTACGAGGAGACGGGCAGAGCCGCGTGGCTTGTAAGCGTTGACAGCGCGATGCGCTCCAAGGACCTCAACTCCGCGATAGACGGATTTAAGGAGGACTACCCGATAACGGTCAACGAAAAAGCGATAGCGAGCATACAGTAAGTAACGATAATCAAAAAGCGGGGGCCTTGCGCTCCCGCTTTTTTCGTGCTCTGTAAGTGGCAATTCACGTGTCAACAGACACAATTCATGCGCCGCTTTGCGGCGCAATTCACAACCTGCGCAAATTTTTCGTTCAAATGAATCGGCTTCGCCGTGAATTGATGCTTACGCATCATGAATTGACGGTAAACCGTCATGAATTGAATTGCACCATGGCGCCAATTCATTAAGGCTGCCGCAATGCGACAGCCCATTATAGTTTATTTGAATTCCTCCACCGATTCCGCTTTCTTATGCTTTATCGGATCCCATTTGACGCGCTTGAATATCGCCGCGACCGATATGGGGATGAACGTCGCCATAAACACGGGGAAAGTGATGTTGAACAGCAGCTTGTCCTTTGTCGGCGCTTTGATGTTCTTCCATTCGAGGAGCGTCACTATCGCGCCTAAAACAAACACGCTTCCGTATACGGTAAGACCGTTTTCCAAAATACGGATGAGAAGCGGCATAAGCGGCATAGCGTGTATCACGCGGCTGCCGAATTCAAGCGAATCCGCTATTATCGTCATAAATACGAGCACGAACGCGGGGATCATACAGCAGAGCAGATCCCACGCCCAGAAGCCGTTTTTGCTGAAAATCTTTTTTAAAAGCGCCGGTCCCTTTGACGCGAGCACCTGTAAATAGCCCTTTGTCCAGCGCATCCTCTGCGTCCAGGACTGCGAGAATTCCGTGGGCTGTTCGTCATAGAATATCGCCTTTGAATTGTAGCCTATACGACCGTCCTTTAAAACCCTGCTCGCGTAGAATTCGTTATCCTCCGTCAGGGTAAAGTATTTCCACCCGTGAAGCTCCTTAATTACGCGAGGCATTATCATGAAGCCCGTGCCGGAAATCGAGGCGCACGACCCGACGATCTGGCGGGGATAATTCAAAAGCCTCATTTCACGTAAGTACGTCACGCTGTACGCCGCCGAGATCCAGTTGTCCGCAAAGTTCTTCGACTGACGGTTGCCGGTAATGGCGTCGTACTTTTCGTCGTAGAACCTGTTCATTTTCTCTATGTAATCGGGGGCTAATATATTGTCGGAATCAAATATGAAATATCCGTCGTAATCGTCGTACCCGTCGTCCATCATGTGGTTGAACAGAGCGTCGAGCGCGTAGCCCTTGCCGACCTTTTCCTTATTGAACCGCTCGTAAACGATCGCCCCGGCCTGCCTTGATATAAGCGCCGTATCGTCCGTACAGTTGTCCGCCATGACGAATATATCTATGTACTCCGACGGATACGTCTGCGCCTTGATGCTGTCTATAAGCTGCGGCAGCACTTCTCTTTCATTTCTCGCGCATGATATGACGGCGTATTTTCTCAGCTTGACGTCGTCCTTCAAAGGCTTCTGCTTTCCGAAAATGCTTATTATTATATAGACTATCCTGTATGCGAACATTATAGCGAAAAGAGACGCGCCTATTATTCGTAATACCTGTGAAACAAACATAAAAATCCTTTCGTTATTCTTCCTCTTCCTTCGCGCACGTAACGGAGATCAGGCGGAAGACGATATATACGGCGATAGCGAGCTGCAATACGCCGAACACGGTCTCCGTTGAAAACGGCATCGCCCAGAACGCGGTGAGTATGAATCTCGGAACGCAGGCGAAGATCACGGCGGTGACCGTCATAAGCGAGATCGCCGTATACGCCCTGTTGCTGGCTATTCCGAAATGGAACCTCGCCTCCGACGTGAAGTAGATCATCACGGCGATGACGGACAGCTGCATGACCGATCTTTCCGGGCTGTTTATGACCGTATCCTTGTTGAAATACATATAAACGAGATAGAACACCGCCCATAACACCGGCATGAGAGAAAGCAGCTTGTAGTTCAGCTTTTTCAGCCTCGTCGTAGTGGAGGCGCACCAGAAATAGTAAAGCGCCGAAACGAGCCCGAATATGACGGAAAGCAGAAGCATTATGAGAAGCAGTACGTTTATACCGTTATCGCTTTTTATATACGCGCCGAAGCTTACGCCGGACCCGAATATCGCCTTGAACAGCGACGGCAGAAAATAATACGATACGAGCACGGCGGACGATATGAACATAAAGCCGCACAAAGACGAGGTGAATACCACGCCGTGGTTAGATTCCGGCATTTTTTTGAATTTACGCTTTTTCATCGCGAAAAACGAAACGACGCCGAGAAGGACGAGACTTACGCCGAACAAAATGCGCGTCGCCGTAACGCCGGGAGCGTTGACCTGATACAAGCCCTCTTCCACGTCGTAGTAGTTGATGACAAGTATCGTACGCACGACGGCAAAGCCGACGGCGGTTATAAGCGCGGCGACGATCAAGATGAAAATTTTGCTTTTATCCGTATTCATAAAAGCGCAAGCCTCTCATAATAAGATTTTATATATTATAATTATATACCTTTTATATTAACAAAACACCCTTTATGCCGTTAAATATTTTTAAGCAAATAAACGGCTTTTTTAAAATACTCGGGCTCACCGGAATCAAATTCCATGTATTCCCCGCTTCCCGGGTGGATAAATCCGATATAACGGGCGTTTAAGCACTGCCCCTGCAAAAGCTCGGCATGGCGTTTTTCAAATTCGGTCTTCCCCGCGCCGTAGAGCGTATCCCCCATAAGCGGGTGACCGAGCGACGCCATGTGAACTCTTATCTGATGCGTCCTGCCCGTGTGAAGCGTGAAAAGCATACGGGAAAACCCGCGATAAGCCTCGGTCAGCTCGTAATCCGTTACGGCGTCGCGCCCGTCCGCAACGATCGCCATCTTCTTTCTGTCCTTGGGATTCCTGCCGACGGGTTTATCTACCGTGCCTTTGTCTTCCCTCGTCCTGCCGACGATCATACCCTCGTATTTGCGCATAAACGAGTGATCCTTTATCTGCGCGGCGAGCTTTATATGCGCCGTATCCGTCTTTGCTACGATCAGAAGGCCGCTCGTATCCTTGTCTATCCTGTGCACTATCCCGGGGCGCTCCACGCCGTTTATGCCCGACAGCCGCCCCTTCATATGATATAAAAGCGCGGAGACGAGCGTCCCCTCGTAATTGCCGGGCGCGGGGTGCACGACCATGCCCTTCGGTTTGTTCACCACCGCGAGCATATCGTCCTCGTACACTATCTGTACCGGTATGTCCTCGGGCTTCGCGTCGGGCTGTTTCAGCTCCGGCACCTCGTATTCGAGCACGTCGTCAACTGACACGCGCGCGTTCTTTTTCGCGCCTTTGCCGCAAAGCGTCAAAGCGCCGCTCTCTATTAAGGAAGAGGCGGCGTTTCTCGTTATTTCAAAAAGTGAGCTTGCGGCAACGTCGAGCCGCGCTCCGTCAAGCTCAGCCGGGATCTTCGCCGTTTTCTTCATCTTTTTCCTTTTTATCTTTTTTACCGAATAAAAGCTCCCTGTCGAAAAACAGGATATATATGACGAGCAAAAAGCCTCCCACCGTGACGTATGAATCCGCCACGTTGAACACGGGAAAGCTCTGCCAGAAGCCGAACTGGATAAAATCAACGACAAAACCGTTTGCCGTCCTGTCTATCATGTTGCCGACGCCGCCCGCGAGTATCAGAACGAGCGATACGACGAGCGGTTTTTTATACCTTGCCATATACAAAAGCACGGCGGCGATAAGGACGATCGCCACGGCTGAAACGACTATGAATATCCAGCGCTGGTTTGCAAGCATGCCCCACGCTGCGCCCTTGTTTTCAACGTATACGAAGTTGAACACGTACGGTATGACCCTGACCGTCTCGCCTTTCGGCAGATACGATACGACTAAGCGTTTGCTTATCTGATCGGCAACGACGAGCGCCGCGGCGAGCAAAAGCCATAAAAGGTACGGCTTTATATTGTCTTTGCAGCGCTGTTTGATATTATTCATCTTCGGCATTGAAAAGTTCCTTCTGCTTGTTGTTTTTCTTTTTCTTCGGCAGCTCGCGTTTCTTCTGTCTTATATCGTCGTTTTCAGGCACTATCTCCTCGCCCGGGATCTGCCTGCCCTCGCCCGTATCGAGCGGCTCGTCCGACAGTATTTTTCTGTTAAGCTCTTTTATGGTATCGCGCACGGAGGCTATGCGGTATTTTTTGGCGACCGTCACCTCGTTCGTGCGCCTTATGGTCACTCTTCCGTCGTGTACCGTCTTGATCTCCGTTTTCTCGGATTTAAGATTTTCCACGTCGTTCTTCATACCGTCGATCACGGCGCGTATGTATTCCTTTATGACAGGTTCGGAAAGCTCGTCCTCGTACTTGCTTTTCGGCGCGAGCTTTTCAAGCTGCTCTATGTTCGACAGGTACTGCTTATAAATCTCGCTCCTCATATCGGCTACGGCGAGCTTCAGCTTCTGCAAGACCACCGCCTCCGACGCAACGCTGTCGCGGAAGGAACGCAGTACCCTGTCCGTGTTGTCCTTTGCGGCGGAATACAAAAGGTCCGCCTGAGCCTGCGCGTCCGACACTATCTTGTCCGCCGCTTTTCTTGCAAGCTCTATCGTCTTTTTAAGCTCCGCCTCGCCGGCTTCCGCCTCCTCCGAGCGTTCAAGGTACGCCTTCATCTTGTATTCAAGCTCGGAATTCTCACGCAAAAGCTCCTCGTACTTGTCGGCGAGGTTGGATATATACGCGTCGACCTCCTCGGGATTATACCCGCGGATGACGCGTGTAAAGTTCTTTTTCTTCAAATCGCTCGGGTTCATTATTCCGTCCCTTTAAAACGTAACAGCCGTAAGCGCCGCCAGAACTATCACGGCGGCGACGGAAAACAAAGCCGGTGAAAAATCAAACAATCCCCCGCTCGCTCTCATTTTTTCAAGCAGTATGCGCACGGGGATCAGAAACGGCTCCGTTATTATTTTAAGAAATCCGACGAGCGCAGAGCCATTATCCGGTATGAACCAGCCGATAATGACCCGCGCCCAGACCGCCGCCGTCAAAGCCGATATCAAAAGGAATACCGTGTTTGAAAGCAGCGTCAGTATTATCTGCATTAAGACTTATCAGTCCTCGTTATAAAGACCTTCTTCATCCGCGGACTCCTGCTCGGACTTTTCCTCCGTCAGAGCCTCTCCCGATACGTTGATGTTGGCGGGAGTGATGATGTAGGTGTTGACGGCGACCTTGCTCAGTCTTCCGTCTATGGCGTACGCCACGCCGGATAAAAAGTCTATTATTCTTCTCGACGTTTCCTTGTTTGTCATTTCAAGGTTGAGAACGACGGTGCGGCGGTTGAGCAGATGATCCGCGATCTGCGGAACTGTCTCGTACCTTTCCGGTTTGATGACCTTGAGCTCGAGAGCTGCTCCGTCAAGCTTGACGCTCGATCCCATTCTCGTCTGCTTCGGCTGAGCGACCGGTTCGGCCGCCTTTGCGGCGGGCTCTATGACCGTCTCCTCCTCGGTTTCGGTCTCGGTCTCGTCGTTGTCGTAATCTTCGTCGTCGTTGAAGTGCTTACCGAATTTCAAGCTGTCCAAAAATCCCATTTTTAAACCCTTCCTTTATATATTAGATTTGTTTATCTCTTTTTCCGAAAACCGCGGAACCTATGCGCACCATCGTCGATCCGCATTCCGCCGCTTCACGGTAGCTGTCCGACATTCCCATGGACAGTACCGGCTTATATCTATTATCCACCTTTTTTATGCAATTGTCAACAAATAAACGGTAAGTTTTAGTAAAATATTTTAAATAATCCGACTTATTTTGACAAACGGGCGCCATAGTCATAAGTCCGAGAGGTCTTATGTGGGGATAAGTCAGCATTTTTTCAAACGCCGCCGGTACTTCATCGGGCAAAAAGCCGGATTTGTTCTCTTCCTCGCCTATGTTTACCTCGCATAATACGTTCATTATAACGCCGTGCTTTTCCGCTTGCCGCTCTATCTCGTCACACAGAGATACCGATCCGACGGAGTGGATAAGACTTACCTTGTCTATGATATACTTGACCTTGTTTTTTTGCAAGGTGCCTATGAAATGTATCTCGCACGGCAGATTTTTTAATCTGTCGTACTTTTCGAGCAGCTCCTGAACTCTGTTTTCGCCAACGTATTTTACGCCGCATTCCTTAACGGCGTACTCTATCCTGTCGCAGTCCACCGTCTTTGTCGCGAGAAGGAGCTCGACGCCGTTCAGATCCTTGCGTATATTTTCGATATTGGCTTTTATCTTTGAGTAATCCATTTTATCATTCACCGGCAATCGACATAGGCGCGCTTATCAGAACGGACGGGGAGGATATCGCCTCGCCGAACATATTGTGATAAACGTCGCATCCCGTCTCCTCTATATTTTTGAGCAGCTCGTAGAAGTTACCGGACACCGTGACGCCGTTGACGGCTCTGCCCTTCTTTCCGCCCTCGACGAGATAGCCCTTCGACAGAAGCGAGAAATCGCCCGTCACGGCGTTCGCGCCGGCGTGAAGACCCGAAACCTCGGTTATTATGATGCCCTCTCCCATCGTTTCCGCAAGCTCCGCAAGCGTCTTTTTGCCGGACGACAGAGTGAAGTTGTTGACGGAAATGCCTATCGGCGAGGTGTAGCCGCCCTTTGAGGCGTTGCCCGTGGACTTTACGCCCGCCTTGTGCGCGGTCTTTAAGTTGTAAAGCAAGGTTTTGAGCACGCCGTTTTCAACGACGACGGTCTTCTGCCCGGCTACGCCCTCCGCGTCGAAGGCACGTGAGCCGAAGCCGAAATCGACCGTCGAATCGTCGGTGAGCGTCACGCAGTCGGACGCTATCTTTTCGCCCTCCTTGCCCGCGAGCATGGAGAGACCTCTCTGCGCCGCGTCGGAGGAGAAAATGCCGGAGAACGTCTCTATCATGTCGCAGAACGCGTTGTTTCTGAATATGACGCGCATGGACGCGCTTTTCGTCGATTTGGCGTCAAGAAAGTCTATCGCCTCCGTAACGCCCTGCTTTACGGCCTTGTCGGCGTCGAGACACGCTCTGTCAAAGCCGCCGAGGATGCCGAAGCCGTCGTTCATCTTGTCGCCGTCCTTGGCTATCGGCACGACGTAGGCGGCTATATAGTTCGACGTCTCGCACAGATCCATTCCGTTTGAATTCTTTATTATCACCGTCTTTTTGCCGGATATTACCGTGCTCGTCTCGACCTTTATTATCTTTTCGTCCGCTTCGACCGCCTTTTTTTCAAGCAGCTTAGCGAATTCTATCTTTTCCTCGGCGGAAATATCGTCAAGCTCTTCTCCGTAGACCTTCGGCTGAGTGTAGCTTTCGGAGCCCGGGAAAATAAACTGCTCGTCCGGGTTTTCTATTATTGCAGCGTTGTCGTTCGCGTTCTTTACGAGCGACGGTATGCCCTCCTCGTCCGTCACGGTAGTGGAGGCGTAGCCCATTTTTCCGTTCTTTTTTATCCTGAATGAAATTCCCGCGTAGTCGTTTACGCTGTACGTTTTTATCTGATTATCGAGGACCTCAACTCTGAAGCTCTCGCCGTTTGTCGCGTAGACCTCAAATTCGCCGCCGCAGTTCTCTTTTGCGTAGGTTAAGATCTTTTCGCAGAAATCTTTAAGTTCACTCATCCTATCTCACCTCCGACCGTTATTTCGGAAATCCTGATCATCGGCTGACCGACGTTCGTCTGTACGGAGCCCGAGATCGAGCCGCACATACCCTGACCGAGAACGAGATCGTCGCCGACCATGTCGATGTTTAAAAGCACCTCGTAGCCCTTGCCGATAAGCGTGGCGCCGCGCACCGGCTCGCAGATCTTACCGTTACGTATCATATAACCCTCCATGACGGCGAAGTTGAATTCACCGGTAAGCGGGTTGACCGAGCCTCCGCCCATTTTCGCGGCGTAGAGGCCGTTTTCGGTCGAGGCTATTATATCGTCTCGCTTGTCGTTTCCGGCGCATATGAACGTGTTTGACATACGCGACGTCGGCGCGTACGTGTAATTCTGGCGCCTGCCGCTGCCCGTTGATCTCATATTCATCCTGCGCGAGCCTAATTTGTCTATCATATAGCCGGTCAGGATACCGTCCTTTATCAGCTGTATGCGCTCGGTCTTCTCGCCCTCGTCGGACATCGCGCGGGAGCCCCATTCGCTTTTCATCGTCGCGTCGTCGACGGCGGAGACCTTTTCGTTCGCTATCTTCTGTCCGAGCTTGCCGCAGAACACGGAGTTGCCGTAACCGACGGACGTCGCCTCGAGCGCGTGTCCGCACGCCTCGTGGAACACAACGCCGCCGAAAGCGTTGTCCATTACGACCGCCATTTTGCCGGCGGGGCATTTGCCGGCGTGGAGCATCGTCGTCGCTATCCTCGCCGCCTCTTTTCCCTGTGCCGCAAGGTCAAGGCTCTTTATGAATTCAAAGCCCGCGCTGTTGCCGGGACCTACGAAGCCGCTCTGGTTTTCCTTGCCGTCAGACGCCACGGCGTAAACGCCGAGCCTTATATAAGGTCTCTCGTCACGGCCTATGACGCCGTCGCTGTTTGCGACGTAAATGCGCTTGACGGAGGACGAAAGGCTGCCGCTCACCTGCACTATCTCGGGGCTGTATTCCTTTGCGGCGAAATACGCCTGCTTTAACGCGTCCACCCTTATCTTTTTATCGACGGAGGACGCCGGTATCTCCGCCCTGCAGAGCGGTTCAAAGGTCACGTCCTTTAAAACCAGGTCAACGTGAACCTTTTTCGCCGTCTCCGCCGCGGCGGCGACCTTTTCGGCAAGCTTTAAAAGCGACTGCTCGTCCGTTCCGTTGCCGTAGGCGTAAACGGAATTCGTACCGCAGAAAATGCGCACGCCCGCGCCCTTGTCTCTCGACGTGTTGGCGCTCTCCACGCAGTCCGCTATCATTGAAATGCTGTCTGACGACGTATCATCGACGTACAGCTCCGCGTAATCCGCGCCGGTGCTCATAGCCTTGAGCAGCACCGCCTCGGAAACTCTTTTTTCGACCATATGATTCTCCTTTATCTGTAAATTTATCCGAATATCCTTATTTCGTACTCCGTCGTCTCCCCGTCGTCCGTGTCGACCTGCTCCTTCAAGCCCTTGCCGGAAATTATGAGGCTGTCGTACTTGTGGAGCATTTCGGCATAGCCCTCCTCGTCAGGCGCGTACTCCTTTACGATACAGTAGCCGTCGCGCTCGGTCAGGATCTCTATCTTTCTGAACGTCACCTTGTTGTTTTTGAGGATGTAAACGCCTACGTTGTCGTCATCGTCCGTGCGCACGGCGCTGACCGGGACGCGCAGACCCGTCGTTTTCTCCATAGTGACGGAGACCGTCTGTTTTCTCGCGCTGCCTATCTCGCGCGACTGTATGTCTGTGCTGAACACGAGCACAGCGCCTTTACCGCCGTCCTCCGTGATTATGCGGCGCAGGGTGAACTCCGTTTCGGAGCCCGACGCCATCGGGAAGCCGATAGTGTAAATTTTGCCCTCGGACAGCTTGTACGCCGTGTCCTTGTCCGTCTTTGCGCATATATACCACGTCGGAAGATGCGCGACCTTGCCGACGGCGTAGCCCCTGTCCGTTACGGAGAGGCTGTCGGGGTCGCCGTCAAGCAGCTCTGACAGCTCCTTATATCCGTATTCAAGCGCCTTATCCGACGTGAAAACGTCCTCATATCCGTCGACAAAGCTTGAAAAATAGCCGGAAATATCCGTCTTTACGTCGTAGCCGACGCCCGCGCCCGACGAAAGCATCCTGTCTCTCATGGCTTTAAGGTCCGCTATTTCCGTGTTGAAATTAAGGCGGGAGTTTACAATTATCTCGCGTCTGTTCAACAGTACGAGAAGCTCGTCCGTTTTTTCCGTGACGGTGCTGAAATCGCCCTCCTCGGATTTCAGGCGTATGGTGTAGTAAAGCTTACTGATTTTGGCGTCCGTGTTTTTCGTCGTATTGTCGTTCACCTTGTTGCTGTCCGTCAGTATGTTCAGCCTTTTTTCTATATTTGCAAGCGTATAGTCCTCCGTCGTCAGCGTGTCGTAAACGCGCGCGACAACGGCGTTTTTATTCACCTTTTCGCCGTTTGAATAAAGCCGTACAACGCCGCCGTTCCTGTCGCCGTAGATAACACGCTCGTCGCGGAAGATAACGGCGGTAAGCGTCAGATTTTCCGACTGCTCGGCGTACTGCACCGGCTCAACGCGCATATCCTCTTTAAAATACGACACTATGTGATATACGATATAAACGATGGCGGCTATCGCGAGAAGCGAGGACAGGATATATATAACGCCTTTTTTTAATACTGATTTATCCGTTATCTTCGCCTCCTTTCAAAAACGTTCTGACTGCCGCCTCGGCATCTTTGTGATCCCTGACGCGCACGCCGTCATAGCGTGAAAACCACGTTATCTGCCGCTTGGCGTAGTTGCGCGTGGCCTGCTTTAATTTATCTATACATTCGTCAAGCGTTTTTTCGCCGTTGAAGTACGGGAAAAGCTCCTTATAGCCGATAGCCTGGTAAGCCGTCGTACCCTCGCGCAGATCATTGTTTTCAAGCAGCGTTTCGGTCTCTTCAACAAGCCCGTTTTTCACCATCAGATCGACGCGGCGGTTTATTCTGTTATACAACTCTTCCCTGTCGGAAAAGTCCGTGATCAAGAGCAGATAATCAAAATCGGAATCGTATTTTTTCTGCTCCTTGTCCGTCTCCGTCTTCGTTTTCCCCGTGTTGTAATATATTTCAAGTGCGCGTATCACGCGTTTTTTGTTGTTTTCATGTATCGCGGCCGCCGCCTCGGGATCGATTTTATTAAGTTCTTCCCAAAGCTCGTGAGCGTCGCGTTCGTTCAGCTTTTCGCGAAAGCCCCCGTCGATCCCCGTGCTCTTGTCATATTCCGTCGGATGTATCAGCGCCTCGATATAAAGCCCCGTGCCGCCGCATACGACGGGCAGCTTTCCGCGCGAAAGTACATCGTCGATCGCCGTCTTCGCGTCGCAGACGAAATCCGCGGCGGAATAATTCTCCCACGGCTCTTTTATATCTATCAAATGGTGCCGTACGAGCGCGGTCTCCTCCGCCGTCGGCTTCGCCGTGCCGATATCGAGCCTTTTATATATCTGCATACTGTCGGCGGAGATCAGCTCTCCGTCAAATTCAAGACAAAGCTTCAGCGCAAGCGCGGATTTGCCGCTCGCCGTCGCACCGCAGACGATTATGATTTTTGATTTTTTTCCGTTTTCGGTTTTCACATTTAGCCATCCTATATTATAATATATAAGAATGTAGTTTTCAGTAATCAATCGAATTTTTATATTATAAAATCATCATCGCATCGCCGAAGGAGAAGAAGCGGTATTTCCGCTCGACCGCCTCTTTATACGCTTTCATTACCGTTTCTCTGTCGGAGAATGCGGAGATGAGCATTAAAAGCGTGCTTTCCGGGAGGTGGAAATTAGTTATCAGTCTGTCCACCGCTTTGAATTTATACGGCGGGTAGATGAAAATGTCCGTGTCTCTGCTCTGCGGTATTATTACGCCGTGCTCGTCCGCGGCGGATTCAAGCGTCCTGCAAGACGTGGTTCCGACGCAGATTATCTTTCCGCCGTTTTTTCTGCACTCGTTTATGCGGTTCGCCGCGTCTTCCGTCACGGTGAAAAATTCGGAGTGCATTTTATGCTCCTCTATGTTTTCCACCTTCACGGGGCGGAACGTGCCGAGCCCTACGTGGAGCATAACGCGCACGACGGACACGCCTTTTTTCTCTATTTTTTCAAGCAGCTCGTTCGTAAAATGAAGTCCCGCCGTGGGCGCCGCCGCGGAGCCGTTTTCGCGGGCGTAGACGGTCTGGTATTTTTCATTATCGTCAAGGGCTTTCGTAATATACGGCGGAAGCGGCATTTTGCCTATCTTTTCAAGCACGGAGTAAACCGTTTCGCCGCCCGATCTGTCGTAATCGAACTTTATTATCCTGTTGCCGTCTTCCGTGACCGAAACGACCTCACCCGTCATAACGCCGGAAAAGTCGATCAAAGCGCCTTTCTTTACTCGCTTGCCGGGATGTACTATACACTCCCACGTGTCAAGTTCTCTCTGCCGTAATAAAAGACATTCTACGCGGCTCGGCTCGTTTACGTCTTCCGTTACCCTGCGCTTTACGCCGTAGATACGCGCGGGGATAACGCGGCTGTCGTTTATGACGAGACAGTCGCCCGGGTCTATATAATCTATAACGTCGTAAAAGTGCTTGTGCTTTATCTCCCCCGTTTTTCTGTCAAGCACGAGGAGGCGGCATTCGTCTCTTTTCTCGCACGGGGTCTGAGCTATAAGCTCCTCGGGGAGCTCGTAAAAATAATCGTGTAAGGACTGCATTTGAAATTTCCTTGAAGCCTTACGCCGTCCGACCTTGACAATTTCAGATTTTTGTGATAAAATCATTCCTTGAAAAAGTATGGCGATTTGGCGTGTAAAAACTTTCATCATATTATATATTATAGTTATATGATATTATACCGCGGCGCGGTATGAAATTCTATACTATTTTATTACTATAAATATAATATTTTGGAGTTACGTATATGTCAGATAAAAAAACGGGCGTACTGCCGCCCGGCGTACATACGGCGATCGTAACGCCGCTTCTGAACAACGCGATTGATACGGCGTCTTTTTCAAGGCTGCTTTCGATACAGCTCGATTCGCACGTTTCAGGCGTCGTCGTTTTAGGCACGACGGGCGAAGCGCCGACTGTAAACGAAAAGGAAAGAGACGCGCTGATAACGGATGCCGTAAAGGTGCTGAAAGGCAGAAAGGCGGTCACCGTCGGCTGCGGCGGAAACGACACGGCGGCGGTCTGCAAAAAGGTAAAGCGCGCGGCGGAGCTTAACGCGGACTTTGTCCTGGTCGTCGCGCCTTATTACAACAAGCCGTCGCAGAGAGGGCTTTTACGCCACTTTATAACGGTCGCGGACGCGTCGCCTCTGCCGGTAGTCGTGTATAACGTGCCGTCGCGGACGGGGGTCGATATATCGGCGGAAACGCTGTCCGTGCTCGCCGCGCACCCGAATATCGCCGCCTGCAAGGAGGCGTCGTCCGATATGCGATCAGTCACGGATAAGCTCGCCGCGGCGGATCTGGACGTGTTCTGCGGCTGCGACGAGCTTCTTGTACCGTTCCTCTCGCTCGGCGCGAAGGGCGCGGTATCGGTCTGCTCAAACACCGATCCCGACAGGACGTGCGCGATATGCGAGATGTACTTTAAAGGTGACGTGAACGGCGCAAAAAACGCGTTTTTCGCGTTTTACCCGTACTTGAAGGCACTCGGCTGCGACGTCAACCCCGTGCCGATAAAGACGGTGATGTCGGTGTGCGGACTTATAAGCGACGAGGTGAGACAGCCTCTTTGCAGGCTGTCCGGCGAAAAGAAGGCGCCGCTCCTTTACGCGGCGGCAAACGCGGGGATATACATAAAATAAAGGATGAATAAAAAAATGAAGTTCAAAGGCAAGATCATAATTTCCGATATAGACGGAACGTACACGGGCTCGGATGAGGGCGTGCGCAAAAACAACGAGGCGATAGAATATTTCAAATCCGAGGGCGGGCTTTTCACGTTCGCGACCGGACGCGTGGAATTCTCCGTCGAAAGCGTTGTGCCCGAATTTTTCGAGCTGACGAACGCGCCGGCGGTCATGTGCAACGGCAGTTATCTGTACGACGTCAAGACCGATACGAGGATAAACGAGATATGCGTCGACGCCGGCTTCGCGCTGCCGTTTTTAAAAGAGCTGACGGCGACATTTCCCGATCTCGGCGTCCGCATAAACCGCGGCAGCGGCTATATGACGCCGGAGATGAACCCCGCGGCGTACAACGATCTGAAACGGTACATCTCAAACGTGACGACCGTGGGATTCGAAGGGATGCCGGAGGACGGCTGGAACAAGATCGTACTGATCGGTAAAAACGAGCTGCTCGTCCGCGCGCAGGAATTCGTATTTGAAAAAGCGCCGGGCAGGTTCGCGGTGTCGTTCTCCTGCCCCACGCTGCTCGAGCTGCTCGACCCCGAAGCGACGAAGGGCAACCAGGTGCGGTATATGAAAAAGATGCTCGGCGACTGCACGACGTACTGCTGCGGCGATTTTGAAAACGACGAGGATATGCTCAAAAAAGCCGATTTCGCCGTCGTCCCGTCGTCCGGCATGGACAAGATCGTCGCCATGGCGGATATAGTGACGTGCCACTGCAAGGACGGTACGATAGCGTACCTGGTCGATCTGCTTGACAAAGAGATAAGATGACTATTGACAAATACGCAAAAATAGGTATAATAAAATTATAATCATATATCTGAAAGGTATACGGATATGAAAAAATTACTGTGCGTTATTTTTGCACTGCTTTCAGCCGCCTCCGCCGTCATGTCGGCGGGATGCGCCGAGCAGAGACAAGAGACGACGGATACGGTGTCCGAAACGTCCGCCGGCACGGTGACGACCGAGCCCGCGGTAACGGAGGTCAAGGACGATCTGCCGGAGGTCAAGTATAACGGAAGACCGTTCCGCGTCATAGTCAAATCCGACAGCGAGGAAGATATATATACGGAGGATCACGAGATAAGCGAGCCTCTGCATGACGCGGTATTTGAAAGGAACCTCAAGGTCTGCGAGAGATTCGGCATAGAATTACAGATAACGAGGGACGAATACTCCGCCGTGAACAACGCGATAAGCCGCAGCGTCAAGGCGGGCTCGGACGATTACGATCTGTGCTTCGTGCATATGGTATCGGGCGCCTCTCTCGCGCAGTCAAATCTCGTCCTGCCGTTTGAGAAGCTGCCGTACGTCGATCTTGAAAAACCGTGGTGGGACAAGGACGTTAATAACGGCTTCTCCATTCGCGGCAACCTTATGATGGTTAACGGAGATCTGAGCCCGAAGAGCTTTTCCATAACGTCATGTCTTTATTTCAACAAGACGCTGTTCGACAAATTCGATCTTACGTATCCGTATGAGCTTGTAAGGTCGGGAAACTGGACGCTCGACAAGCTGTATGAGTTAACGAAAAACATAACGAGAGACCAGGACGGCGACGGCGTGGTGTCAAAGGACAGCAAGAGCGACATTTACTGCCTCACCTCATGGTATCTCGACGTGCCGTACAGCTTCTATTACGCGGCGGGCGGTATGCTCGTATCCAAGGACGATGACGACGTTCCGTTCTACGATCCGCAGATCGAGCGCGATACGCTGATATACAGCAAGATATACAGCGTTATAATCGGCAACAACGCGTATTTCGAGACGGAAATGTCCGATTATATGCGCGTTATAGAGACGTTTTACGAGGGGCGCGCGCTGTTCTACGATTCAACGCTGAACGCCGCCGGAACTCTGCGCGAGATGGACAGCGAATTCGGCATCCTGCCCGTTCCGAAGCTCGATTCGTCGCAGGACGATTATAAATCGTTCGTAAACGGCGCGTCGAGCATGATATGCGTACCCGCTACCGTGTCGCCTTCAAACCGCGAATTCGTTTCTATAATCATAGAGGGACTTGCGAGCGAGGCGTACAAGACCGTGACGCCCGTGCTGTACGAAACGTACCTTAAACGCAAGATCACGCGCGACGCCGATTCCGCGGATATGATAGATTATATAGTAAGGAACCGCGTTTTCGATATGGCGTACGTGAATATGCACGACGGCGTGGGCTCCTACGTACGCGACCTGTTGAAGAAAGGCGCGACGGATATCACGAAAGAGCTTAAACAATACCAGAAATCCGCAAAGAAAAAGATCGAAAGCATAGTCAAAGCGTTCGACAAGAGTTTGCAATCATAACGACATATCGCAGGGGCGACCGCCGCGGTTACCCCTGCTTTTTTTCTTAATTCTTAATTCTGAATTTCTCTTGACAAGCGCTTGATTCTATGATATAATAAAACCTGCCGAAAGGGGACGGCACCCATAACAAAAAACGGACGGCGAAAATTTAATATTCTAACTCAATAAAAGAGGGGGAGACACCCATGGAAAAAAACGTAACGGTTATTGACGAGGAAGGCAAAATTATAGGCGTGACCTACCCGAAAAGGGCAAAAGGTCTCATCAAAAAAGGCAGGGCGCGCTTGGTGGATGAAAACACCGTTTGCCTTGCGTGTCCGCCGAATGAAAATTTGGAGGATATTGAAATGGAAAATACAACAGAAAACAAGACGTTTGAAGAAGAGTTGACCTTAAAGTACGTGCTTGACAAGCTTGACGAGGTCAGAGAAGCTTTTTTGAAATCAGAAACAGAGCAGATATCGCTATTGAAGGAACCGGAGGATATTGACACCGACAATATGGATTCGGAAGATATTGCCGACGTTTACCAGTCCGTATATCAGTCTTATTATTCAAGGATAAACGATATCAAAATGTCATCACAGACGTCTTTGCAGCAGATGATAGCGGTCTACAGCAAGTGTATAGACAAAATAAAGCCGCAAGCCTCCGCTATGAGCGCCGAGGATCGAAAAGAGTTTGCGGAGCTTGTGAACAACTGGGCT
Organism: uncultured Ruminococcus sp.; assembly: GCA_902797235.1. Classification (GTDB taxonomy): domain Bacteria; phylum Bacillota; class Clostridia; order Oscillospirales; family CAG-272; genus UBA1248. The sequence goes on from CADBSB010000077.1 coordinate 37,180, forward strand.
AAAAACGCCGGTCCCGGCGTACTGATTCCCGATTTTGAAAAGCTTGCGAGCGTAATGTACGGAATAAAAGCAGAATAACAACAAGAAGCCGTCGGGTCAGCCCGGCGGTTTTTTCGTATGTGTGCGGACGGCGCACCGAATCGTCGGCGGCAGGGGTTCCCCGCGTGACACGGCCGCGCGGAGGTTCGCGCAGCCGACACCTTAAAAAATCAGGCGGAAGACACGCTCCCGCCTTAATTCTGAATTCTTAATTAAACACCTTTTTAGCCGCTTCGTACAGCGCCTCCGCGCCGTCCGCGGTCTGTATCGCGGGCGGAGTTGATACGGCTTCAAACGTCATATCGTATGAAAACGACGTCTTTTCGCCTTTTATCACCGCGTATCCGTCTCCGCCGTATTTGAGCTTCGAGACGCCGTTGAAATCGAGCTCGATTTTCAGACCGTTCACGGTTTCCGAGTTCTTTGTGGCTCGCAGATCGAAAATTATCTTTCCGCTTTTGTACGCGCTCTCCGCCGTGCCGTCAAAGTACGTTATCTCTTTGCCGTTATCTATTCTTACGTTATACGTGTCGGACATTCCCGTCCTTCTCGACTGGAACGACGCGGAAAGCTCCCTGCCGTTCAGCTTGACTTCAAGCTCGAGCTCCGTATAGTCCTCCGTCTCCGCGCAGATATAGCGTATCAGATTATCGCCGAATTTGAGGCGCGCGGCGCAGACCTTGCCGTTATAAAGATACCTTTGCCAGACGAGCTCATCCCCGCTCTGCGCCGCGGTCTTCACCGCGTCGAGCACGTTGTTCAAAAGCTCCCCGGCGCTCTCTTCCCTCCCGTGCAAAAGACCGTAAAGGCCCAGAACGTCTTTTAAATACCCGGTTATCCTGTCGCTGTTTTTCACGGCGTTCACCGCCTGCGAAAACGCTTTTTCGTACCTGTCGCGATCGAGCTTCAGCGTGATGCGCGTGACCTCAACGTCCGTATCGGACGCTCTTATGCTGTCCGGCGCGGTCGAAAAATCCGAGGCGCCGCACACCGTACAGAAGCCCTTGATGAACGTATCGAGCGCATACTGTATATCGTCCTTATCCGTAACGCTCCTTAACGTCGCGCCGTTTACCGCAAAGCTTCCGCCCTTCGTAAAAACGTCGTTTCCGATCTTTATTTCAAGCGTTTTTGACGTTTGATCAAACGAGGCGTCAAGCGTTTTGTGCGCCGTCTGCTCTCCCTCGTCGGCTCTGTACGTGTATTCCAAAAGAGAGGACGCGGAGGCGTTGTCCGACGGCAGAAGCAGATTTTTTTCAACGCTTTTTTCGAACATCGAGGCAAGCTCCGATACTGCGCTTTGCGCGGTAAAGCTTTCATTTGCCGGAAGCTCCTTTCCGGAGCAGGCGCATATAAGCGGCAGACATATGATCAGCAGTGTCAGGATCGCCGTTATTTTTTTCATGTTTTCTTTTTCAATATCACAACGCATACGACCGCCGCGGCGGAAAGCGCGATGATGACTGATCCCGCGATGATATACGGTGTTATATCGTTTTTATCCTTTCTTAACGAATTTATGACGGTAAGCCCGTCAATATCCTCGTCCGTAAGCCCGAGACCGTAGAGCTTCTGAAGCTCTTCTTCGTCCGGCTCGCCGCCGCATTCTCTGAGTATAACGAGCGCCTCGGAAAGATCCGCGGAATCGTATTCCGCCGAACCGGCACTGACGCCGGCACAAAGTACAGCGGCAAAAACAAGGATACAAAGAAATTTTTTCATTCATACAAGCCTTTCTTTTCATTCGTCGTGTGCCATTGTAGCAGACGAATGTGAAAAGCGTATGA
>CADBSB010000078.1 GCA_902797235.1 uncultured Ruminococcus sp.
CCACCGTGGCCGGAGGCTTAGACGTGACGTCGTAGACTACGCGGTTGATGGTACGAACCTCGTTTGTGATGCGGCGGGATGCGGCGGCGAGGACGTCGTACGGGACGCGCGTCCAGTCGGCGGTCATAAAGTCATCCGTCGTTACGGCGCGGAGCGCGACGGTGTGTCCGTACGTTCTGGCGTCGCCCATCACACCGACGCTCTGCGTGTCTGTGAGTACGGCGAAATACTGGCTCGGCCTTACGCCCGCGGCTTCAAGCTCTTCTCTGAAAATCGCGTCGGCGTCGCGCAGCGTGTCCGCCTTATCCTTCGTTATCTCTCCGATTATGCGGACTGCGAGACCCGGACCGGGGAACGGCTGGCGCATTACGAGATACCCGGGGATACCGAGCTTCATTCCGACGGCGCGCACCTCGTCCTTGAACAGCTCGCGCAACGGCTCGACTATCCCTTCAAAATCCATGACTGACGGCAGTCCGCCGACGTTGTGATGGCTCTTTATAGTCGACGCGTCGCCTTTTCCGCTCTCGACCACGTCGGGGTATATCGTACCCTGAACGAGGTAGTCCATTTTACCTAAAATGCGGCTCTCATCCTCGAATACTCTTATGAATTCCTCGCCTATGATCTTGCGCTTTTTCTCGGGCTCTGTAACGCCTTTCAGCTTTGACAGAAATCTCTCTTCGGCGTTTACGCGCACGAGCTTCATATTGAACTGCCCCTTGAAAATGCGCTCCACGTCGTCGCCCTCGTTTTTGCGGAGCAGACCGTGATCGACGAAGACGCAGGTGAGGTTATCGCCCACGGCTCTGTGCATGAGCACCGCCGCGACTGACGAATCGACGCCGCCGGACAGTGCGCACAGGACGCGTTTGCCTTTTAACTCTTCTTTATATTTTGCGACCGTTTTTTCGATGAAATCGTCCATTTTCCAGTCGCCCTTGCAGCCGCAGACGCCGAAAACGAAGTTTCTTAACACCTGCGTGCCGTATTCCGTGTGTGTGACCTCCGGGTGGAACTGCACGCCGTATATTTTGCGCGTCCTGTCCGCCATGCCGGCGCAGGGACAGTTGTCAGTCGTCGCGGTTATCTCAAATCCGTCGGGGATACGCTTTACGTAATCCGTGTGGCTCATCCAGCAGACGCTTTTTTCGGGGACGTTTTCAAACAGCGTGCACGGCTTTACGTACACGTCCGTTTTTCCGTACTCGCTTATACTTCCGGCGGAGCAGATCTGACCGCCCGCCATATACGCGATGAGCTGATGACCGTAGCAGATACCGAGCACGGGCACGCCGATGTTGAGTATTTCCTTATCGTAATGCGGCGACTTTTCGTCGTAGACGCTGTTCGGACCGCCCGTGAAGATTATACCTTTATATCCGTTTGCTTTGATTTGTTCAAGCGTTATTTTATTATACGGCTGAATTTCAGCGTAGACGCCGAGCTCGCGCACGCGGCGGGCTATCAGTAAATCGTACTGACCGCCGAAATCAAGAACAAGAATTTTTTCCATCAGATCGAAATCTCCTTATCGACCTCTTCAAACTGCGCTATGACCGGCGCAAGCTTTTTTACGTACCGCTCGACCTGCTCGCCGCATCTGCCGGTATAGAGCTTTGCGTCGAGCACCGCGTTCATTTCCTCCTCGGTCATACCGAATTCGGGATGCTTTGATAACGCCGATATGAGGTCGCAGCCCTCGCCGTTCTTCATTTTCGCGGTCGCTTCCATTGATGCCTGACGAATGACCTCGTGAAGCTGCTGTCTGTCGCCGCCGCGTTTTACGGCTTCCATAAGCAGATTTTCCGTCGCTATGAACGGCAGGTATTCGTTTACGGTTTTTTCGATTATCTTTTCGTTTACGACCATGCCGGAGGTGACGTTGAGCACTAAGCGGAGCACCGCGTCGGCGCACAGGAATCCCTCGGGGAGTGATATCCTTCTGTTCGCCGAATCGTCGAGCGTGCGCTCGAGCCATTGCGTCGACGACGTCATATAAGCGTTCGCGCCGTCCGCCATCAGATAGCGTGAGAGCGAGCAGATGCGTTCGCAGCGCATGGGGTTGCGCTTGTACGCCATAGCGGACGAACCGATCTGATTTTTCTCAAACGGCTCCTCTACCTGTCTGTCGTGCTGTAAAAGCCTCATATCGTTTGCGAATTTATACGCGCTCTGCGCTATCGCCGCCAGAGCGTTCAAAATCGCGGAATCCGTCTTTCTCGGGTAAGTCTGACCGCATACGTCAAAATACGCGTCAAAGCCGAACTCACCGCATATCATCCCGTTCATTTTATCTATCTTCTCGCCGTCTCCGGAGAAAAGGTCCATGAAACTCGCCTCAGTACCCGTGGTACCGCGGCATCCGAGCATTTTTACGCGGGAGATGGTGAAATCAAGCTCTTCCAGATCGGACGCGAAATCCTGTAACCACAAAGACGCGCGTTTTCCGACGGTGACGAGCTGAGCTGGCTGATAGTGCGTATATCCGAGCGTGGGCAGATCCTTATATTCAAGCGCGAAATCCGCGAGATTTTTGATAACGGCGATAAGCTCACGGCGTACGTACTTTAACGCGTCGCGGTAGATTATCATATCCGCGTTGTCGGTGACGTAACAGCTCGTGGCGCCGAGGTGTATTATACCCGCGGCGGACGGAGCGACCTTGCCGTAGGCGTAGACGTGCGCCATAACGTCGTGGCGGACCTCTTTTTCACGCGCGGCGACCGTATCGTAATCTATGTCCGTCAGATGCTCTTCAAGCTCAGCTACCTGCTCCTCCGTTATGGGAAGACCGAGCTTATGCTCGGCGCGTGCGAGAGCGACCCAGAGCCGTCTCCACGTCTGATAACGCGTATCCGACGAGAAGAGCGACAGCATATAGTCCGACGCGTAGCGCGACGATAACGGGGATTCGTATTTATCCTTACCCATACGGTACTCCTTATCTTATGATTATGCTGTCGCGCTCCGGGCCTACGGAAACGTAGCCGATGTGACAGCCTATTTTTTCCTCAATGAACAAAACGTAATCCTGCGCTTCTTTCGGAAGCTCGTCCCAGGTCCTGCAAGCGGAAACGTCGGTCTTCCAGCCGGGCATATACTCTATCACCGGCTTCGCATCGTTTAACGCCGCGGGGAACGGGAATTCGTCGGTATGCTCACCGTTCAATACATAATGCGTGCAGACGGGTATCTTATCCATGTACGAAAGCACGTCGAGCTTTGTGAGCGCTATGCAGGTCGCCGCCTGCACCTGTACGCCGTAGCGCGTGGCGACTATATCGAGCGGACCGACGCGGCGCGGACGTCCCGTCTTTGCGCCGTACTCGCCGCCGGCGACGCGGAGCTTCTCCGCCTCGTCACCGAACCATTCGCACGTGAACGGGCCTTCGCCGACGCAGGTGGAGTACGCCTTTACGACGCCGACTATATCGTCTATCTTGACGGACGGACAGCCGGAGCCTATCGGCGCGTAGGACGCCGTGGTGTTGGACGAGGTGGTATAAGGGACTATGCCGAAATCAAGGTCGCGGAGAGAGCCTAACTGCGCCTCGAACATTATGCTCTTGCCCTCGGCCTGAGCCTTGCGGAGCAGCTTGCCCGTGTCCGTGATGAACGGTTTTATCTTGTTGGCGTAGTTTTCTACCCAGTCCATTATCTCGTCCATTGTGTGGGGCTTTGCGCCGTAAACGCGCTCTATCGTCAGATTTTTCCATTCAAGCAGCTCGGACAGGTGGCGCTTCAGCTCCTCGGGATAGAACAGCTCGCCCGCGAGGACGGTCTTCTTTGAATATTTGTCGGAGTAGAACGGCGCTATACCCTGCTTTGTCGAGCCGTATTTTTTATCAGCCAGACGCGCCTCTTCAAGCGCGTCAAGCTCTCTGTGCCACGGCAGAAGGAGCGAGGCGCGGTCGCTTATTTTAAGGTTATGTTCGTCTATCACGACGCCCTTTTCCGTGACCGTCGCGATCTCATCCATAAGATTCTGCGGATCGAGCGCAACGCCGTTTCCCAGAACATTGACGACGTTTTTTCTGAATATGCCCGACGGCAGAAGATGAAGCGCGAATTTGCCGTACTCGTTTATAACGGTGTGCCCCGCGTTGCCGCCGCCCTGAAAACGGACGACGAAATCGTATTTTTCCGTGATAAGGTCGACCATTCTGCCCTTACCCTCGTCACCCCAGTTGATGCCGACTATTGCACAATTTGACATAATATGTATTCCTTTCAAAATATTATTTTAAGCTTGCGCAGCAAATTTAGCTTCTGTAAAGAAATTTAGCTTGCGTTAAGCAAATTTAGCTCGCCGCAGGCGAATTTAGCCTTTTTTGCGAATTGCCTCTTTGAGGCAGCTAAATTATACGACTGCCGTCGTATAGCTAAATTGAAAGCATAGGCTTTCAGTTAAATTGAATTGCAATTGCAATTCAGCTTATTATTTATACCATACTAAATTATAATACTATTACTTTTGCATAATGTCAAGCATATAATTGCAATTTTTTCAAAAACAATAAAAATATAGTTATGAATATACACAATTTTGTAAGCATTCATAACGGGTGACGGGTTGACAAAACGCGAAATAGGTTGTATAATATATCTTGGAAATATATCATCATCAATTATGAAAGTGTGGTCTGTATGGAGAAAATAACCGATTATTTCGGCTGTCTCGTTTTTAACGACGACGTAATGAAGCAAAAACTGTCGCCCGACGTGTACGCATCGCTCAAAAAGACCGTTGACG
>CADBSB010000079.1 GCA_902797235.1 uncultured Ruminococcus sp.
ATACGCCGGTATTCCAATGACGACAAACCGAAAAGAGCCGAAATAGCGCCGTTTGAGCGGGTTCGGATAACTCTTGTTACCCTAAGGGGGTCTGTACTGATCAATTCGTCGGGTATCCTCACTTTTTTACACATTATTTCCTTTAATCTATTGCAATTTGCATTTTTATCTGCTATAATTGAATCACTTATTATAAAGGGGGAAGCGTTATATGTACCGTATCGGTATAGATTTGGGTGGAACAAAAACAGCCGCCGCGATGATCGACGACAATAACGTGATTATAAACAAGCTCTCGGCACCGACACAGCCTGAGGAAGGGAACGACAAGGTTCCCGAAACGATAGCATCGCTTTCGCTCCGTCTCTGCGAGGACGCGAAGATAAAGCCGTCCGACGTATCCGTTATGGGAATAGCGTCGCCCGGCGCGATAAACAGCGAGACGGGGTATATAGAGCGCGCGCACAACCTTATGATGGAGCATTATCCGCTCGTCGACAAGGTTCGTGAGCTTACGGGTATCGGCAATATTAAGATCGAAAACGACGCGAACGCCGCGGCGCTCGGCGAAGCGGTGGCCGGCGCGGCGAAGGGCGCGGCGTGCTCCGTCATGATAACGCTCGGAACGGGCGTGGGCGGAGGCTTCGTCATAGACGGAAAGGTGTTCTCCGGCTTCAACTTCATAGGCGGGGAATTCGGACATATGGTTATAGAGTACAACGGCCGGCCGTGCAACTGCGGACGGCGCGGCTGCTGGGAAGCGTACAGCTCCGCGACGGCGCTTATAAAGCGCACGAGGGAGGTCATGGAGCAAAATCCGGATTCAAAGCTGCACGAGGTCTGCGCGGAGCAGGGAAAGGTCAACGGCAAGGCGGCGTTCATAGCCGCGCGGCGCGGAGATAAGGCGGCGGAGGCGCTCGTCGACGAGTACGTGTCGTATCTATGCTGCGGTATAGTCAACGTCATAAATATGCTCCAGCCGGAGGTCTTGTGCCTCGGCGGCGGCATATCGAACGAGGGCGACGGGCTTATGATACCGCTGCAGAAGAAGATAGACGAGGAGATATTCGTCCGCGGCATAGGCAGATCGACCGAGATACGCATAGCAAAGCTGGCAAACGACGCGGGGCTCATAGGCGCGGCGAATTTATAATATTCATTTCCGGGAGCGGCAGGATGATAAAACAGAAGAGATTCTTAATACCGGTCATAATCATATACGTTCTCGTTATTATTGTAATGATATTAACGGCGATAACCCCCGCGTTTGATTTCGAGGTTTCGTTCAGGCTGACGTCGGGCGGCGCGGTAACGTACACGATAGGAAACACGATAGAAATATGGGCGGAGCCTATAACGCTTGTGCCTATGTGCTTTATTTTCGCGATGGCGGTGGTCTACGCGGTACGTACAAAGTACAAAAACAAGCTGCCGCAGGTGCTCGGAGCCGTTGTGCTCATAGGCGGAACGGTGCTGTCTTATCAGGTCGTCGAGCGTCTCGTAAAGTATTACGATAAATTAGAGGATATAACAAAGCCGTGGATAGTAAAGGAAGGTCCTTTCGTCTCGTCACAATGGTGGGTAAAGGCGCTCTGCGCGGCAGGCGGCGTGCTTATAATGTTTTTGTTCATCTTTCTTGCGTCGAAAATCAGTCAGGACGTGCTTAAAAAGGCACATAGGGTGTTCGTTTTCTGCGTCGTATCGCTGCTTTTGGAGCTTGCGATAATAGAACTGCTCAAGACCGTTTTCGGAAGGATGCGCTTCAGGGAATGGCTGCAGAACCCGACTAACGTATACGATTTTCCGTGGTACAGGATAAACGGAAAGCCGGTGAGCGACGCGTTCAAATCCTTCCCGTCGGGCCACACGGCAAACGGTTTCTTACTTATGCCGATGACGTTTATGTTCGACGCGTTCGGCAAAGAAAAAGCGGGCAGGATCGCGCGTATCATCCACCTTTGCTGGATGGTTTTCCTCATGTCGTCAAGGATAATGGCGGGCGCGCATTTTCTCTCCGACGTCTGCGGCGGGCTTTTCGTATCGCTTACGATAGTCACCGTGACCGGCGCGATACTGTTCAAAGACGGCAAAATCAGTAAAGAATAGAAAAATTTCGCCGGTCAGGGCGAAAAATCTTCGTTTTTTGAGGTTTTACGGCGGGACGGGCGGTCCGTCCCGCTACAATACCTTGATTTAGGCAAAAATTTTTTGACTTTTTTTCAAAAAGGTGTTGACAACTAAGAAAATCTGTGATATAATACACACCGTCGCACGACGAGGCCCGGTAATGGGAGCATAGCTCAGCTGGGAGAGCACTTGCCTTACAAGCAAGGGGTCACAGGTTCGAGCCCTGTTGTTCCCA
>CADBSB010000080.1 GCA_902797235.1 uncultured Ruminococcus sp.
AACCAAACTGTATCTCGTTTGGAAAAAGTTTCAGCCGCTCACCCCGATCGCCGAGCGCTTTCTTGAAGGAATAAAAAGGACGTTCGGCTGATGGCAATAAAACCGGGACAATAAAACCTTTTTGCAGTTTCCAAACGGAATCCTCCTTTACGGCAGCGTTTACCGCAGAGGAGGATCTTTGTAAAATATGCTGTTTTTAGTTCTGATCCATGGAGGAAAAATGCGCGCAGGTGCCGTAAACACTTGATATTTTTGTGGTTTGGTCAAAACCGTTATCTCCGGTCGGACCATACCGCTTTAGCACTTTAAAGCAATGAATTTTAGTTTCGGGAAATACACTTTTTGATACTAAAAAATAACCGTAATCAAATATAATACGGCCGCTCGGCGGCGACTGTGGTGGCGAGAGTGTGGCCGGAATAAAGGACCGTTTCGGGCGGGAGGGTCAGGACTTTTTCTCTTATAGAGCGCATGAGCGTGCCGTAGTCGCCCGTCGGGAAACGGTAATTGCCGTACGTTCCGCGGAAAATCGTGTCGCCGGTTATCGCGTAGCCCTCTTTTTCGTTATAAAAGACGCATGAATCGTCCGTGTGTCCCTTTGTGTTTATTACGCGGAAGCAGAGTTCCCCGCCCTTTGTCAGCAGCAGATCACTGTCCTTGAAATATCCGTCCGCCTCTATGCTTATTATGTTTCCGAGGTGCGCGGAAAGGTTGTATTCCGGGTCGGACAGGAATCTTTTTCCGTTCTCGTGTATATACACGGGGATATTTTTAAATTTTCTGAACTCTTCAACGCCGCCGATGTGGTCGAAATGGCCGTGGGTTATTATGAGCTTTTCTATTATATAACCCTCTTTATCAATTATGTCCGACAGTCGTTTGCCCTCGGCGCCGCAGTCGAACAGAAAGCCGTGCTTTGTTTTATCGTCGACGCAGAAAAACGCGTTCGCGTCGTATCCGTTATAATCCGTAACTATTCGTTTTACCATTTTACAGCCCCTTGATATAATCAAAAATCACAAACGACGCGGTGACGGAAAGCTTTTCTATATCGTCCAGCTTTTTCTTATCCGCCTCGCCCGTTTTATGGTAATACGGCGTCATCATGAATAAGTCTTTCAGGGTCGCGTTATCGAGCTTTATTACAAAACCGACGCTTTTACTTTCTTTCAGAATGAAGCCGTCAAGCGCGGTATCCTTCATTTCCTTTGTATAAACGCTGTCGTAGACCGCCTGTTTAAGTTCTTTAAGATGTTCGGGCAAAGGAACGGCCATAACGAGGTGACCGTCCGGTTTGAGTACCCTTTTATACTCGTCAAGCGCGAGCGGCGAGAACACGTTTACTATCACGTCAAAGCTGTCGTCGGCATACGGCATATCGTACGCGCTTGCGACGCAAATGTGCGCAGATTTACATAAAGACGACGATTTTTCCGCCGCCTTTTTAGAAATGTCAAGACCGTATATCTGCTTATTTTCGGATATTTCACATATCCTTTTTGTGTAATACCCTTCTCCGCAGCCCGCGTCGAGCAGCGTTTCGTACTGCGTTTTGCCGATCATATCGCAAAGCGCGGCGCATAACGGGGAGTAATGGCCCGCGGACAAAAATCTTCTTCTTGCCGAGACCATATCGCCGTCGTCTCCGCGCGAGCTTTTGCCGGAGCCGAGCAGGTTTACGTACCCCTTTGCCGCTATATCGTAGCTGTGATTTGACGCGCATTTCATCGTATTTCCGACGCGCAGGAGCGGAGCTTTGCAGACGGGGCAGATATAAACGCTCATTTTATCTCTTTTCTCATGCAGGAGAAGCATCTTACTATCTTCATTCCCGCCGCCTCGTATATGTTTCTCGCCTTGTTCGTTTCACCCGTGAAAAGCGTCATAAACTCCGCGCCCTCGGATTTCAAAGCTGAGCAGAGCTTGCAGAACAAGAGCTTGCCCAAGCCGTGGCCTCTGTGGTCGGGATCGACGGCGATACCGGCTAAATATCCGCGTCCGCTCGGCTGAACGTATACGGGACCGGTGAAGCCCACCATACGCGCCATCCCGTTGTCAGCCTCTATATATTCGGCTATGAGCAGGGGCGGCGCGTCTTCCGTCGCTATGTTGTTCAATACCGTTGATTTCCAGCCCGCGGAGCCGATCTTATCCATGCACTCCTGCGCGCCGTAATGGCGGCTTTTGTCGTAATACGTTACGGCGTAGCCCCGCTTCGCGGCGTCTTCCTCTATCTTTTCGATATCGGCGGGCATTTTATAGTTTTCAAGCTTGTGATAATATGAATTCTGATACGCGTAGTCGCGATAGCCCATGTTTTTCATGAACACGTAGCCCGTGTTTATCATATCGACGCCGGGATAACCGGGGTGATCGTGGCGCGGCGTGTTCGGCACTATCCACGGCAAAGACTGCGGATTGTAGAAAGAAAACTCATACTTTTTCGTTTTATCCGTTCTGAGCGCCGCCTCGAGCGCGGACATCAGCGCCGCGCCGAGCCCCATTCTTCTGTATTCGCGCCCGACGAGGATCGCGGTTATGTAGCTCACCTCTCCGTCAAGGACGATAAGCCCCGCGGCAAAGCCGGCGGTATTATCGCCGTTGTCGGCGCAGAGGAAAACCTTTTCGTACCCCTTTTCCGTGCCGAAAAATTTTTGTTCGAACTCATCACGCCCGAGCCTTTTATACAGTTGTTCTCCCTCCGCGTATTCGCAAAACAGCTGATACACGGAATCGTTGCCCGAATTCAATCTTTTGATATCCATATTATTCTCTCTTATTTTCAGAAGCGGGAGGGGAAACCCCTCCCCTACACAGAAAGGTCCACCCTCCGCAGCAATCCTCTTAATTCTTGGTTTTACGCCGTTATGTCTATCCCCGTCGCCTTATATATCAGCCTCGCCGCCGCAGCCTGGCACTTCTTTTCGTCAACGCGGTACGCCATGGCGTGCTCGGCGCCGTCAACGAGGAGCAGCTCCTTATCGGCTGTCGCCGCGTCGTATATCTTTTTGCCCATCCAGGTGGGGACGAAAGTATCGTCGCCGCCGTGTATGACGAGAAGCGGGAGCTTGTTGTCCTTTATGACGTCCACCGCGCACCTTTGTTTGAAGCCGAAGCCGGCTTTTAATTTGCAGTAGATATTAGTCACCGGCAAAACGAGGAACGGCGGTATTTTCATCGGTTTCAGGTTATGTTTGAACTGTTCGTACGGCGAGGTGAAGCCGCAGTCCTCGATTATACCCGCTACGTTGTCCGGCAGCTTTTCCGCCGCCGCACAGCAGACCGTCGCGCCGCCGAGTGATATTCCGTGCAGGATTATGTATTTCGGATGATACGTCTCGTTTACGCGATAGCACCAGTCGGCGCAGTCCTCGCTTTCGTACACTCCGAACGTGATGTACTTCCCTTCACTTTCGCCGCACGTGCGCTGGTCGGGCAGAAGCACGTCACATCCGTGGGAGAGATAATAAAGCGCGTCGTAGCCGAACTGGTAAAACCAGCAGTTGTTATATCCGTGCATCATTATGACGGTTATGCCGTGTGACGCTTTTGATTTATAATATCTCGCTTTGAGTTTAAGTCCGTCGCGCGAGAGCAGGTCTATATCGTCGTATTCGTAGTAAAGCAGACCCTTTTTCGCCTTGTCGTAAACCTCAAGCTCGTCCTTCATCCCCTCGGGATCCTTCTCCGCCCTTTTATACGGGTCGTACGGCTTTCTCGTTATCGCGTAGTTGAAGAAATATATCGCAACCCCGATTTCCAGTATGACGAACAGGGCGATCACGCCGAGTACAATATAAAGCCAGAGCATCAGCCCAACTCCGCCGTGATGACCTCGGCAATCTCGTCTGCCACTCTGTCTATCACGCTTATATCGGAGCCCTCCGTCATAACTCTTATAAGCGGCTCCGTGCCGGACGGACGGACTACTACTCTGCCGTCGTCGCCGAGCGTCTTTTTGCCCGCTTCAACCGCGTCCTTGATCTTTCTGTTGGTGTAATAAAGCACCTTTGCGTCGTTTGAAACGCGGATGTTTCTCATTACCTGCGGGTACTTCTTCATAGCCGCCATTTCGGACAGCTTTTTACCCTTGCGCTTCATAAGCGAGAGCAGCTGTATCGCGGTGAGCTGACCGTCGCCGGTCGTAGCGAAATCACGGAATATGATATGGCCGGACTGCTCGCCGCCGAAATCGTACTCGTTAAGCAGCATCTCTTCAAGAACGAATCTGTCGCCGACCTTTGTGGCGACGAATTTCAGCCCGTTTTCCTCGCAGAATTTGCCGAAGCCGAAGTTTGTCAGAATCGTTCCGACGACTGTCTTGTTGCGGAGCTTTCCGCGCTCCGCCAGGTCCGTCGCGCATATCGCCATTATCTGGTCGCCGTCTATCAGATTGCCCTTTTCGTCGACGCAGAGACATCTGTCGGCGTCGCCGTCGAACGCGACGCCCGCGTCAAAGCCGTTGTCGCGCACGAACGCGGCGAGACCCTCTATATGAGTTGAGCCGCAGTTTACGTTTATGTTTTCACCGTTCGGCGAGGCGTTGATTATCGTCGCCTCGGCTCCGAGAGATTCGAAAAGCTGTTTTGCGGAAACGGAAGCGGAGCCGTTTGCGCAGTCTACCGCGACCTTCAAGCCTTCAAGCGAATTCGGAACTGAAGAACGCAGATGCTCCACGTAATCCTTGACCGCGCCGGATTCAAACGTCCTCTTGCCGACGCCCGTACCGGGTTTGATCTCTACGGTTCCCTGCTTATCTATGACTATCGTTTCCACCTGCTCCTCAAGCGCGTCGGGAAGCTTGTATCCGTCGCCCGAGAATACCTTTATGCCGTTATATTCATAGGGGTTGTGCGACGCGGAGATCATTATTCCCGCGTCCGCCTTGTATTTGCCGACGAGGTAAGCGACGGCGGGCGTCGGTATCACGTCTACGGAAATAACGTCAGCGCCGACCGAGCAAAGCCCCGCAGTTACGGCGGCGGCGAGCATATCGGACGATATACGCGTATCCATGCCGAGTACGAAAACCGGTCTTCTGCGCATACCGTGCGAGAGCACGTCCGCGGCGGCGCGTCCTATTTTGAACGCGAGTTCACAAGTTAACTCCGTATTCGCGACGCCGCGAACACCGTCTGTTCCGAAAAGTCTTCCCATTATTTTGTTTCTCCTTTGATTTTCATAACGATGTTTTCTTTATTTTTATAAATGTGCTCCGCGGGTATGACGCCGCGTACGGAGCTTGTGGGGTAAACGTTACTGTGACGTCCGATTATCGTGCCGGGGTTGAGCACGCTGTTGCATCCGACCTCAACGAAATCACCCAAAATCGCGCCGAATTTGCGCAGTCCCGTCTGTATCTTTTCACCGTCTAAATTCACAGCGACGTTAGTTTTGTCGCTTTTTACGTTTGAGGTGACGGAGCCGGCGCCCATGTGGCTCTTATAGCCTAAGATCGAATCGCCGACGTAATTGAAATGCGGGACCTGTACGCCGTCAAATATGATCGCGTTCTTCAATTCCACGGAATTGCCGACGACGGCGCCCTCTCCGACGAGAGCCGAGCCACGTATGAAAGCGCAGTGGCGTATCTCCGCGCCGGCGCAGATTATCGTCGGTCCGGCTATGTAAGCCGTGGGCGCGACCTTCGCGGTCTTGTGGATATAGACGCCCTCGCTTTTCTGCTCGTAATCCTCACCGAGGTTTTTTTGCAGCTCGATAATTATTTCTTTGATATGCGGCAGGGCTTCGTACGGGTATTCGTACCCTGAAAGAAGCTCTCCCGCCATGCTGTGCGAAAGATCGAGCAATTGTATTGTTTTGATACCGTCTTTTGTCATGTTCTTTGGATCACCTTTTTACCGAGTAATTTTATTGTATACGCCGCGGATCTGAGTATAGCCTCCGCGGGTATCGTCTTTTTGAAATATTCAGCGCCGTGGCGGCCGTCTATCTCGGCGACCCTGTCGTTGAAATTGCCCTCGTATTCGAGGTACGGATCGAGCACGAATTCAAGCTCCTTTATGCTCCTTATATCGCCTAAGCGGAGCAGGCGGCAGATGAACGCAAGGTCCGTATAAGAGCGTTTTATTTTGAACGACGAGCCGAAAACGGACGCCGCCTTGTCAAACACGTTGTACGTGTATATCTGCGGATGCGTCATCATTCTGCGTATGACCTCGCGCACGCGCATATATTCCTGCTCCGACACCTCGATGCCATAGACCTTTACCGGAATATTGCCGCCGTCAGCCAAAAATCTTGACGGATACTCCGCTAAAAAGCCGCCGACGAGCGCAACGTCTAGCTGTGATTTTGCAAACGAGTACATCACCGGCAGTTTTTCATTGAAAGCGACGGAAACGTGATCGAACGCGCAATCCGTCAGCACACGGTATACTCTTTTGGGAACGCTGTTGCCGCTTGACAGGACAATGTATATTTTTTTCACCGCATTATTCTCCTTTATACAAACAATAATCCCATTATGATATATTATATATTACTTTTTCGGATTTGTCAAGTATTTATACGCATATAAAATTTATAATATTATCACCTTTATTTTATCCGAAACACTTGATTTATGAGCGCGTTTATGATAAAATCATAAAAAATAACGGGAGATATGGTATTATGGGATATAACGTAAACAAAAGAACGGTCATAATTACCGGCGCGTCGGGCGGCTTCGGCTCGGAATTGACAAAGCTTTTCGTGCTCGGGCACGGCTGCCGCGTGATTGGCATAGGCAGAAGCAAAGAAAAAATGGAAGCCCTGGCGGATGAATTAGGCGGCAAAAAATCAAAATTCAAATATCTTTTGTTTGACGTGGCGGACAGAGAAAAATGGGCGAAATTCGCCGCGCTTCTTACTGAAAAGAATATAATACCCGATTTATTGATAAACAACGCGGGCATTATGCCGAGGTTTGAGAAGTTTGAGACGGAGGACGGCGAGCTTGCAAAGCGCATAATCGACACGAATCTGATGTCCGTCATATACGGCTGCGAGGCGATGCTGCCGCTGCTCAAAAAATCAAAACAGGGCGGTATCGTTAATATCGCCAGCTCCGCGGCGTTCTCGCCCGTCGCCGGTACGGCTGTATATTCGGCAAGCAAGGGCGCTGTAAAAAACTTCACGATGGCGCTCTGCGAGGAGGAGGAATCGCTTTACGTCGGCTGTGTTTTCCCCGGCTTTTCAAAGACCGATCTTTTCCGTGACAACAATATGACCGATAATGATTTTCAGTTCATAAGCGGTCTCGGCACGGACAAAAAGACCGTCGCCGAGGGCATAATAAGAGGTATGACGGCGGGCAAAAAGCTGATCGTCTGCGGCAAGGATTCGTATCTTATGAACGCCATGTCGTCCGTCGCGCCGTCACCCGCGAACGCGCTTTATTCAAAGATAATGAAGTCGTCCGAGCTTGAGATGTTTAAGGATTTATAATATGAAAAAATTAGTTTTACTCCTTATTTTGCCGCTTCTTCTCCTCACCTCATGCAAGCCCCCGACGGTCGGCAGTGAGCCGCGGCTCACCGTGGTTTTCGCGGACGTTGAAAAAGCCGATTTTATACTTATTAAATTCGACGATAAATTCGGCGTGATAGACGCGGGATATAAGAGCGGAAAGGATAAGATCGACGCCGTGATGGAAAAGTACGGCGTCACAACGCTTGAATTCGCGGCAGCCACGCATAATGACAAGGATCACATAGGCGGCATGGCGCACGTGCTTGAAAAGTACGGCGCGAAAACGCTTTATATAACGCCGCTTGAGGGCGAGGGCAAGCAGTATAACAATATGCTCGAGGCGGCGGCGATAAAGGGGACCGAGGTCGTAAAGGTAAAGCGCGGCATGTCGTTTACTTTGGGCGACGCGACGTTCAAGGCGTTAGCGCCCGACGACGGTCTTTTGAAATTAAAAGACGAAAACGAGGCGTCCGTGGTACTGCGCATGGAGTACGGCAAAATAAGCGTTTTGTTCATGGGCGACGCGTTGTTAAAATCCGAGGAATCCATTATGACGAGCTGTCAGAGCCTCATCCCGTGCGACGTGATAAAGATAGGTCATCACGGCGGAGACGACGCGAGCTCGCAGACGTTTTTGTCTAAAACGAAAGCGAAATACGCCGTAATATCGACGGGCGACGAAAGACCCGCAGCGGACGTGACGCTCAAAGCCATTGAAAAGTACGGCATGGAGCTTTACAACACGCACACCGACGGCGATATAACGATGAATACGAACGGAGAAACGATAACGTTTAATAAAGGAGCAAAAAAATGAATATTGAGAAATTGAAAGAACTTGACAAACTTACAGAGCAGCGCATAGCGGACAAGCGCCTCGTATCCGCCGCATACGCCGTGGCGTATAAAAACGAGGTGGTGTTCAAAAACGCGATAGGCTACGCGGATATAGAAAACAAAATACCGCTCAAATCCGATACGATAGTCCGTCTGGCTTCCATGACGAAGCCGATAACGGGCGTTGCGGCGATGATAATGCTCGAGCGCGGCGCTTTCAGCCTTGACGACAAGGTCAGCAAATTCATCCCGTCGTTTGAGCATATGAACGTTGCGATAGTCGACGAGCACGGAAAGATAACGGGACAGTACCCCGCGAAAAACGAGATACAGATAAGAGACCTGTTGAACCACGCCTCGGGCTTGGGCGAGGGCGAGGCGGGCAACCGCGCGTGGAAGGATTACCATATAAAGGACGGCGATACGCTTGCCGGGATGGTGCCGAAATTCGGCGATCAGCTCCTTGATTTTGAGCCGAGAAAGAACGCCATATACTCGTGGACGCAGGCTTTTGACGTTATGGCGTACATAGTTGAGCTGACGTCCGGCATGGATTTTGAAGAGTTCATACTCAAAAACATTCTCCATCCGCTCGGATGCCGCGACACGGTTTATAAGCCGAGCAAGGAGCAGTGGGCGCGCCTTATGAAGATGTACGACGCGCGCGACGGTAAGATAACCGAGATAGACATGGGCGGCGTCATATTCGGCGACGTACCGCTTACGTATTACGCCGCGGGCGCGGGCATGGTCGGAACGCTTGACGATTATATGAAATTCGCCGCGATGCTCTATAACAAGGGCGAATACAACGGCGTGCGGATTTTAAAGCCCGAGACCGTAGAGCTTATGGCTACGCCGTCGCTTCCCTTCTTCAACCCCGAAACGGACGTTGAGACGTGGGGACTTTCGATGCGCGTGATAAACAAAAAGACGGAGCATCAGCTTCTGTCCCCCGGCTGCTTCGGCTGGTCGGGCGCGTACGGAACGCATTTCTTCATAGACCCGACGAACGAAATATACGCCGTGTATATCAAAAACCTGCTTGACGGCGGCGGCGCGGGCGCCGATACCGCGAGAGAATTCGAGCGCGTAATAGTCGACGCCATATGAGCGCCGTACTGTTCGACCTCGACGGCACGGTGACCGATCCCGGTATCGGTATAACGAATTCCGTCGCCTACGCTTTAAGGAAATTCGGTATAGAACCGCCCGAGCGGAAAGAGCTCTACAGCTTTATCGGCCCGCCCTTGCGTGAATCGTTTTCAAAATATTTCGGCTTATCGGCCTCCGACGCGGAAAAAGCGGTCGGATATTACCGCGAATATTACAGACCGACGGGGATATTTGAATGTTCTCTCTACGACGGGATAACGGAAACGTTTTCGGCGCTTGTTGACGCGGGCTTCACGGTGGCGCTGGCTACGGCGAAGCCGGAGGTTTTTGCCGAGAAGATAGCCGTGCATTTCGGATTTGACAGGTATCTTACCTGCATTTCCGGCGCCGCGCTTGACGGCAGCCGAGACGACAAGGCAAAGATCATTTCAATAGCCCTGCAAAGATTAAAAATAAAAGACCCCGCCGCCTCGGTAATGGTGGGCGACAGAGCGTACGATATAGACGGCGGCAAAAAGAACGGTCTGTACACCGTCGGCGCGCTGTACGGTTACGGCACAAAGGAGGAATTGTCGCACGCGTACGCGTTGGTCGACACCGCGTACGGCATATCGGAAATACTGATCAAATGTTTTCCCCGTCAGTAGAGGTCGGCGTTATCGACTGCCCGTTTTCCGCATACAAATCCTCATAATACCTGCGGATCGGATTTTCGCAGATATATTTCAGTATCGATTCGTAATCTTCCTTATCGCGGATTATATGTTCATAATACCCGCGTTGAAAAATATCGTTTCCTATTTCTTTATTGCAAAATCTTTTGAACGTGGAAACGATATGAGGCAGCATTTCGTTCGTAGGGGTCGGCGCCCTCGACGACCCGTTCTTTTTCGGGGCAAAATCTTTGGGATATAAAAGTATTATCGCATGGATATGATCGGGCATTATTATGTACCGATCAATTTTTACGCCTTGGATCTTTTCGCTTGAAAGCAGGTTTTTCAGAACGATTTTGCCGATTCTTTTTAACCGTATCTTCGGATAATTCGACGGGTCGTCGAGGGCGCCGACCCCTACGGCGGCGGGTTTGACGATATCCGACAGGATTTTCTTTCTGTCTTTAACGCATACCGTTATGAAATACGCGCCTTCGGCGCTATAGTCATATTGTTTGAGACGCAATTCTTTACGTTTCGGCAATTCTTTTTCTTTGTCCATATACGTATTCCTTTAATGTTAGTCAAAGATAACATTCACCGGGTCGTCGAGAAAGGGGTTCCCCGCGTGACATGGTCGCGCGGGGGTTCACGGAACCGACCCCCTACGGATCACGCGGAAAACCGATTAATTCGTGTCAATTCAATTTATCAATATATTGTTTCAATTTTCCTCTGTAAATTATACCGAACAACAGCGATATTATATAGGCTTGCAGCGTGCAGGAAACTATCTCCTCGGCGAGGCGGGGGATAAGGAGGACGAGGACCGCCCTGTCAGACCAGACCTCGAGGACCTGCTTTAAAATGAACGTGTTGACCGTGGTGACGACGACGCCCGCGGCGACGGCGCAGACTGCTATGCGGATTATGCCGAGCACTCTGCTCTGCCCGTCCTCGCCCTTGTCGGCTTTCGCGAGGATTATGTTTATTATGATGAACAGTATACCGATAACGCCGGCGAGCTCAAGCCCGAACGCGAGCAGATTTATATACGCGGCGAGGTTTTTGCGGTACGCGTCGGACGAGGAAAATTTCACGCCCTCCGTGCTCTCGTCCGCGGTAAACGCCTCGACCTCCGCTGCCTCAAACGGCACGTTTATTTTCTGCGCGTACTTCTCCGCGGCGGAGCCCTCCGCGCCTTTTATGACGGTCAGGTTTTCGCCGCCCGCGTCGTCGGCTATCGTTTTATACGTTTTGGGGATATACAGCTCTCCCGTACATTCCGAAAGCGCGCCCGCGCCTATTTTGGTGACGGTATTTTTGTATCCTTTTACCTCGTAATACGTATATAACGTATCGCCCGACTGAGATGTAAGCGTTATCGTGTCCTTATTGTACCGTGCCAGCCCGACGGCGAGCTTTGACAAGGGCGACAGCTCCATTTGCTCTAATTCTCCGCGCAAAGGTAAAGATTTCTGCTGCGCCACGATACCCGTCATAACGTGATCGGAGCAGAGCGATATATTGACCGCCGCGCCGAATATGCCGATAACGGCAAATACGGAAATGAGGACTATCCTCACGTTTTTCTCCGTCTTTTTCGTTAACACGCGCCACAAAACGCCCTTTATAACGCCGCCGCAGAACGCTGTAATCGTCAGCCACGGGATATACGCGCCGTCCGGCGCCACCGCGTAGCCCAAAACGTCCGACAAAGCGGAGGCTATGCCGCCGAACACCGGCCCGCAGAACACCGCGGGAAAGAACGTGAAAATGCCGGAAAAGCCGATCTTTATGCCGACGCCGGGTATATTCAGCGCCAGATTCGTAAACGATTTTACAACGACGGCGAGCGCCGCGAAAACGGCGGTGAACGTCAGCCTGTATAGCAGCTTTTTCGCTTTTTCACGCGTGAACAGTTTCTTTTTTTCCATAAAAAACACCTCCCTGTGACAGATTTTCCTGCATACAAGGGAGGATATTTTCTTCCGTTGCACAGCGGGATGCGGAAATGCGACCGCAGGATCCTATCCTTTCGTCCGCGCGGCAACTCCCCGTCCGTGCGGCACTTAACGCCTTATTTCCTACTCTGTTTGGTTTATTGTACCATAAATGAAAGTGAATGTCAATAGCAAAAAGCGCAAAAAAATACGGTATATCATGGCGATATACCGTGTTTTTGACCTTATTCCTCAGTCTTCTCTTCGACTGCTTCTTCCGCAGCCTCGGCGACCTCTTCAACAACGGGCTCCTCGACGGTCTCGACAACGGTCTCGACCTCGTTTTCAAGAGCCTCGTTCTCCTCGACCTTAACGGCCTCGGGCTTAGAGTATGCAAAGTGCTTTGCCTTTGCAAGTCTGGTGACTTCCGCGTCGTACGGCAGAAGCGCTACCTGACGCGCTCTCTTGATGGCGGTCGTGAGCTCACGCTGATGCTTTGCGCACGTGCCCATAACTCTGCGGGGCAGGATCTTGCCGCGCTCGGACACGTATTTCTTTAATTTATCCGCGTTTTTGAAATCTATATATTCCACTTTTTCCGCACAGAAGGCGCAAACCTTTTTTCTTCTGCGGACGTTGTTGCGGAACGATTTTTGTTCCTTATCCATTTATATTTCCTCCTGTATTATTATGCCGCGGTATTCGGGGACGCGGCTGACCCGTGATCAGAACGGCAGATCGTCGTCGTCCGCCTCTTCAAACTGCGCCATTTCCGACGGCGCCGTTGAATACGCGGGCGTCTGCGGCGCGGCCTCGGGAGAGAAATCCCTGCTCGGCCCTTCGCCCTTGGAATCAACAAAGTTTATCTCGTCGACAGTGACCTCCGTGGTATATCTCTTCTGACCCTGCTGATCCGTCCACTGACGCTTCTGAAGGCTGCCGACTACGCATACGGACGAGCCTTTTCTGAAATATCTTGAAAGAAATTCAGCCTGCTGACGCCATGCGACGCAATCGATGAAGTCGGCCTGCGGCTGTTCGCCCGGCTTTGAGTATCTTCTGTTTACGGCGACCGTAAACGAGCAGACCGAGCTGTCGGTGTTAGCGGTCTTCTTGAGCTCCGGATCGGCTACGAGCCTGCCGGCAAGAATGACCTTGTTTAAATTAAGATTAGCCATGATACACCTCTTACTTATCAAGTCTTACAACGATCGAACGCATTACGCCGTCCGTGATGTTGAAGATACGCTCAAGCTCGGGCGTGAAGCTCGGCTCGCTTGTAAAGGTGATGAGAGTGTAGAAGCCGTCAGCCTTTTTGTCTATCGCGTATGCGAGCTGGCGGGTACCCATTTTCTCAACCTTTTCTATCGTGCCGTTTGCCGCTATAAGATCGCTGAATTTTGTGACAACGGCCTCGATACCCTCTTCACCGAGAGAGGGATCGACGATGAACATGGTCTCGTATTTCCCTTGTACCTTTTCCATTTTATTAACCTCCTTCTGGACATAAGTCCGCGCTTTTTTGCGCGGCAAGGAAGGAATCCACAGATTCCCGAGGAGGTATTATACCATTAAAACTCACGTTTGTCAATACCTTCCGCGCGATTTTCTTAAAAAAGTCGAAAATTTTATTTTGTTAAAATATCAATAAACCTCTTGACGAATATATATAAATAGTGTATAATATATGCAAATACGGGAAGACCCGAAAACCATTGAAAGGAACCATGGAATGAAAAAGCTTACTGTGATCCTGCTCGTTCTTGTGATGCTCGCGGTCGAGGTATGCGTGGCGTCATGCCAGACGCAGTCCGGCGGCGACGTAACGACGAATGAACAGACGGAAGCCGTTACGACTGTTGAAACGACGGAGGCAGTCACCGAAAGACTGTATCCCAACGTACCCAACGATCTCGACCTGGGCGGCCAGGAGGTAACGTTCCTCGTCATCAGCGGCGGCTTCAACGGCGCTGACTGGGAGAGCCAGGATATATATCAGGAGGAGGATTCGACGGACCCGATAGCCTCCGCGGTATACAGAAGGAACAAAACGCTTGAAGAAAAGTATAAATGCACGATAGCACAGGTGGAATCCGCCACTACCGGATCGGACGCCAAAAAGGCGATCAACTCCGGTTCCGACGAATACCAGGTGCTTATGTGCGACACGAAGAGCACGCTGAGCCTTGTTCAGTCTTCTCTGTTAAGAGACTTAAACGCGCTTGAAGGCATTGAAACGGAACAGCCGTGGTGGGATCAGAACATGGTCAAAAACTGCTCCATAGGCGGAAAACTGTTCTTCTGCACGGGCGACATATCCATAATGGACAACGACGCCACGTGGGTAATGATGTTCAACAAAAAAACGGTAAACGACCTTGACCTTGAATCCCCGTACGAGCTTGTAAAGAACAATCAGTGGACGTTTGACAAGATGTTCGAGATGATGCAGCAGGCTCACAGCGATGAAAACGGCAACGGCAAAGTCGATTACGACGAGGATAAGTTCGGATTCGTAACTCACAACTCCTCTCTCGGCGCGTTCTATTACGCGGCGGGCCTCAAGGTCATAGACAAGGACGCCGACGATATGCCGATATTCCCCGAGCAGAACGCCGAATACGTCAACCTCGTGCTTGACAAGAGCATAAAGATCTGGACGGATAAAACGATATGCTGGTCCGCCGACCGCGACGGCTACGGTGCCGTAGAGCTTCAGCAGATATTCGAGGAAGGACGCGGACTGTTTTTGGGCGAGGTCATGCAGCTCGTCTTCCGTCTGCGTGCGATGGATATAGACTTCGGTCTTATCCCGTTCCCGAAGTACGACAGCAGCCAGGAAAATTACGGTCACTTCGTACACCAGACCTCCGCTCTTCTCTCTATCCCGGTATCGTGCAAGAACGTTGATAAGATCGCTTCGTTCGTTGAGGCTATGGCCTGCGAATCGATGTACACGCTGACGCCGGCGTACTATGAGACGGCGCTTGAAGGCAAGTATTTCCGCGACCCCGAATCAAAGGATATGCTTGACATAATCTTACGGTCCAGAACTTTCGACTTAGGCTCAACGCATATGTTCGACTGGGGCGGCATCGCATCCGTATTCACGCAGCTTCTCTCCAAGGGCTCTAACGCCTACGCTTCCAACTATCAGAAGAAGATAAAAGCGGCGAGAACCAGACTGAATAAGGACGTTGAAAAGATACTTAAAGTATCGTAACGGTATTCATAAGGGTTGCCGTATAAAGCGGCGGCCCTTTTTAACGCCCTGCGGGGGCGATTTATAACGAGGTCAGATCAATGAAAATATTATTTATAGGAAACAGCTATACGTATTTTAACGATATGCCGGCTCTATTTGCCGCGGAATGTGAAAAAAGGGGTGTGCGCCCCGAGGTCAAGAGCGTGACCGCGGGCGGGTATATGCTGAGCCAATTTTTATCCGACGAGGACGAGTACGGACGGCGCGTGAAGCAGCTTTTGAATGATGAAAAATTCGATTACGTTGTATTGCAGGAGCAAAGCGTGCTTCCGGCGACGGATACGGAATCGTTTTTATCGTCCGTTTCCGCGCTTGCAGCCCTCATACGCAAAAACGGGGCGAAGCCGGTTTTGTATCAGACGTGGGGACGCGCGGAATGGTCGGAAACGCTCGGCAGGCTCGGCATGACGCACGACGGACATCACGCGGCGTTAAAGCGCGCGTACGAAAAAGCGGCAAATGATAACGGCGCTCTCCTTGTTTACGCGGGCGACAGATTCGATGAAGCGTATAAAAAGGGTGAGCAGGTCTACGACCCGGACGGAAGCCATCCGTCTCTATACGGCTCCGAAATAACAGCAAAAGAGTTTTGCCGTGTTCTTATGGGTTAAAGCGAAACCTTTAGGGTAACAAGAGTTATCCGAACCCGCTCAAACGGCGCTATTTCGGCTCTTTTCGGTTTGTCGTCATTGGAATACCGGCGTAT
>CADBSB010000081.1 GCA_902797235.1 uncultured Ruminococcus sp.
CTATACGTAACAGCAAGGGGTTTAACGAAGCAGGAGCGGCGAGATGCCGTCCGAAAACGTGGTTCGGATAATTCTCGTTACCCTACGGAGGAGAACAAAAGATGAAAATATATGATATTTCACAGGAGGTTTTTGGCTGCCGGGTGTTTCCCGGGGATCCGGCGCCGGAAAGGACCGTACTTTGTTCAACTGAAAAAGGCGACGTTTGCAATCTGACGGCGTTCAGTATGTGCGCTCACAACGGAACGCACGTTGACGCGCCGTTCCATTTCATCAAAGACGGGAAAACCGTTGACGCCGTAAGTCTTGATACGTTTGCGGGAAAAGCATACGTTGCTGAACATAACGGGACCGTCACAGGTGAAGACGCCTTGAAAATACTTGAAAAAGCCGAAAAACGCGACCCGGAGGCGGCGAAGAGGATACTTATAAAAGGTGACGCCGTTGTTTCCGCGGAGGCGGCAAAGGTTTTTGCCTCAAACGGGATACTGCTTTTGGGCAACGAATCACAGACAGTCGGACCGGAGGACGCCCCCATGGAAGTACATCTGATACTTTTAGGCGCGGGCGTGGTGCTTCTTGAAGGGATCCGTCTTTCAAGCGTACCGGAGGGCGTTTACCTTTTGAATGCCGCGCCGCTCAATCTGTCCGGCGCGGACGGCGCGCCCTGCAGAGCGATACTTATAACTACATAAAAATAAATTGAAAAATTCAAATATTTGTGTTACATTATAATACAGAACCGTTCATAAAAGCAAATCGAGGCTTGATATGGAAAACAACTATGATTTTTCGATGGAAAAACGGCTCAGGGATCTGAGCCCGAATCTGCACAAAAGATTTGCCGATACCGTTTTTTCCATGCAGTTCATTTTATCCAACTACAAACTGATATTCCCCGAATATACGGATCACACGGAGCTTCACTCTTTAAACGTCATCGATTTCTGCAACAAGATAATCGGGTCCGAGATCGACAAAATGAATCCGGACGAGATATACTGTCTGCTCGTAGCCTGCTATTTTCACGATACAGGCATGGGGATAGGCCATAAGGATTACGAGACGTTTTTGAAAGAGATAGACTTCGGCGATTATTTTGAAACGCACGATAAAAACAACGCGAGAAGGATAATCCGCGACTTTCACAATGAATTTTCGGGTAAATTCATAGCCAAATACGCCGATTTTCTTGATATACCGTCAAAGGAGCATCTGAGGGCGATCATACAGATCTCCCGCGGCCACAGAAAGACCGATCTGACGAATACGACCGATTACCCGATAGATTTTCGTGTACCGAGCGGCAACACGGTCTGTCTGCCGTATCTTTCCTCGGTAATACGCTTATCCGACGAGATAGACGTCACCGCCGCGAGAAATTCGCGTTTGCTCTCCGACATACCGAGCGTGATCTCGGATATGCAGAAAATGGAATTCAAAAAGCACGACGCCGTAAAGGACATGACGATTGAAAAAGACCGGTTCGTCGTCTTATATAAGACCGATTCGCCTGAGGTGGAATCAGCTTTGTTTACGCTCTTTTCGAAAATGCAGAATACGCTTGACGAATGCCGCCGCGCGACAAACGGCAGGACCGGTTATATGATAACGCAGGAGGTTATAGTCGGCGAAAAGCTGAGTTAAGCCGTAAACGGCACAAAGACTTATTCGGTATGATAAACGTGATAAAAACAAGCAGGATCATCGGTAATATATACTGCGGCGACCGTGATAAACGGTGAAATTTGACGGGATGATCGTCATAAATAATAATAAACAAGGAGGACTGACGTTATGAAGCTTATGGGCGTTGAAAAGGACGGTGCGTGGCTTTATTCCGAATGGGCCCTTACTTACAGGGTAGGCTGGGGGCATATCTGCAAGGCGACGTCTTTGATCTACGCGTACACCAAAGACCCGGAGCTGATACCGGGCGACGCGAACGGCGACAAAAGCGTGACGGTGAAGGACGCGGAGGAGATACTTTCGCTCGAAGAATACGGCCGTCTTACGATACGCGGCATATCGGACATGATAAAGGTGCCGTTATCCATAACCTTTTTCAATCAGCTTGACTTTGTAAGAGTGTACGTCGCCTGTGCGACCGAGGAATTCGATCACGCCGATTACAAGGATTTCAACCTCTCAATGTGTCAGTTCATGGATTCCGTTGAGATCGCGATGTACGAATAAATTTTAACTCTACCCGCGGTTGATATTCCCGTACTCAACCGCCGGTTCATTTACTTTTCCGTTTTACTGTGCTACAATGACCGCGAAAGGAGGACAGGATCTAATGGATCAGATAAAGATCGGCGCGTTTATCGCCGGAAAAAGAAAAGAGCGCGGCTTAACTCAAATGCAGTTAGCCGAAAAGCTCGGCATAACCGACCGTGCTGTGTCAAAATGGGAGACGGGCAAATCTCTGCCGGACGCTTCCCTGATGTTAGAGCTGTGCTCGATACTGAAGATCACGGTCAACGATTTACTTTGCGGGGAGGTAGTTACAATGGAAAACTATAACGAAAAAACGGAAAAAAACTTACTTGAAATGGTAAAACAAAAAGAAGAAGCGGACAAAAGACTGTTAAAAATGGAAGTTGTGATCGGCGTCATCGCCTCGGCGTTTTTGCTGTCGATGCTTTTAGTCGGCGCATATCTTCAAACGCAATCAATGCCCGTTTGGATCACGGTGCTGCTCATAGCCGTCGGGTTTGTTCAGTTTATCGTCGCGGTGGTTGCGGCGCTGCGGATCGAACAGATCGCCGGATATTACGAGTGTAAAGAATGCGGCAACAGATACACGCCGACGTTGGCTGCGATAAACTTTTCCATGCACATGGGCAGGACGCGCTATATGAAATGCCCGGAGTGCGGCAAAAGATCGTGGCAGAAAAAAGTACTGTCAAAAAACATCTGATATAAAGGACGGATATGAAAGATAAGGTTGCCGGTAACAAAAACCCGGCTGTCGTTTATGACGACGGCCGCTATACGCTCGGGCTTGACGACGGCAAGCCTTATCTTTCCGTCGGCGAAAACACCTATTCCCTTTCCTGCCAGCCTTACGAGCCGTGCTTATATATAAAGGGTGAAAACGGCGGTTTTACCGTCGTACACAACGCCTTTGATCCTTACGACGCGCTTGAAGCGTTTTCAAAAAACGAAGCTGCGTTATCGGTAACGGGATATGAGTACAACGCGCTTGATTTCTGCCGCATGGTCGAATACGCGTCGCGCTTTGCCGATATAAGTATAGACTGCGCGGAAAAAATCTTTGATAAAAGCATAAAAAACGGTCAAACGGCAAAGGAGAGCGGCGTGATTTTGCAAAAAACCACCGTTTCAGATGAAAACCGCGTTATCTGCGACGCGGATTTCGATGCGGTTATTAACGGCTATCCCGACTGCGTGATAGATTTCTGCCTTGTTAAAAACGATAATTCGGCAAAAGGGTATGATGCGCACCGCTCCGCGCTCTTTCAGGCGTGCCGCAGGATAATGGCTGATGAATGGGTTTATGACACGGACAAAGCCAAAGCGGAAAAGATCGGCGCGGACGTGCTTTTCGCGCGTATAAATGAAGCCGGGGAGCTTAATTACAGGCACGCGTTTTTGCATCCGCCGTATGAAACGAATTATACGGACGCGGATTTTGAGCGTGTGAACGAGGCGCTTTTCCCGAACGGTACAAAAGAACTTGAAGCTTACGAATGGACGACTGACTGGTCCGATTATTTTGACGAGGGACATGAATGGTGGGGCGCCTTTTGCTACACGGTTTACGACAAAGGTCTTGACAGATTTGCCGTGATACTGGCGTCCGCGACAGACTGACGTTATGAAACAAAACGACAAAACAAAAAAAGCCGTGCTGTACGTGCACGGAAAAGGCGGCTCTGCCGATGAGAGCGGGTTTTATATCCCCCTCTTCCCCGACTGTATCGTTACGGGGCTCGATTACAAAACGTTTACGCCGTGGGAGACGGGACGAGAGATACGCGACGCGGTGATGAAGCTGAAAAACGAATACGGTGAAATAATTATCGTTGCAAACAGCATAGGCGCGTTTTTCTGTATGAGTGCGGATATTTGCTCTCTGATAAATGAAGCGTACTTCATTTCGCCCGTCGTCGATATGGAAAAGCTGATTAAAGGCATGATGGCGTATCAAAACGTTACGGAGGAGGAGCTTAAAGCAAAGGGTGAGATAAATGATCTTTCATGGGAGTATCTTTGCTATATCAGACAGCATCCCGTCAGATGGACGGCCCCGACGCATATTTTATACGGCGAAAACGACGGGCTGACGCCGTACGATACGGTACTTGAATTTGCGGAAAAAACCGGCGCTTCCCTTCTCGTCATGAAGGGCGGCGAGCACTGGTTTCACACGGACGGGCAGATGAAATTCCTGTCCGAATGGATAAAAAGCACGTACAAAGGAGAAAAAGCATGAAAAACAGTATAGCGTACTGCGGGCTTGACTGCGAAAAGTGCGAGGCGTATATCGCCACGCAGAACGACGACGATGATCTGAGGGCAAAGGTCGCAAGGGAATGGTCACAGTTAAATCAGGTGGAAATAACGCCCGGGATGATAAACTGCGACGGCTGCCGCGCGGACGGCAGAAAAACGCCGTTCTGCGAATCGTTATGTCAGATACGCCAATGCGGTCTTAAAAAAAGCCTTGAAACGTGCGGCGGATGTAAAGAGCTTGACAGATGTGAAAAAATAAGAATGATAACGGACAACAACGAGGAAGCAAAAAACAATCTCACAAAATAAAGAGGGCGAAGAATATGGAAACAAGTCATTGGAACGGCAAGCTGTGGTACGCGTACGGCACGTCTATGACGAGCGTCGAATACGGAAAATACGTACCCGTGGTGCAGGAATTATCGGGCTTGAAGGTCGTAAACAAGGGCATACCGTGCGCCTGTCTTACACCGGACGGCTTTGATAAAAGGGGCGGAACGAAGCTCGCCGTCCTCGACCCGGACGACGGCAAAAAGGACGCCGATCTGATAACGGTAGAGGTTTTGCCGAACGAGGGACCGACGGTAGGCAGCATTTACGACACGGACGACAGCTCGTTCTGCGGCTGTCTTAATCAATGCCTGCGCTTTTTGCAGGAGAACACGCGCGCGCAGATCGTCGTAATAGTCATGATCGGAAGCAACAACATAACGCCCGAGTGTCCGCACGAGCTGCGCCGCATACCGCAGTATGAATTTGCAGAGATAATAGAAAAAACGGCGCGCCTTAACAGCGTGCCGGTCATAAACGCGTTCTGTGAATCCGGCTTCGGCTACGCGAGGGTCAAAAACAGGGACTATCAGCCGGACAACATACATTTAAACGACGTAGGCGGTCTGAACATGGGCAGATTTATATGGAGCAAGTTAAAGGACATACCGCTCTGGGTCGGACCGAACTGAATTACGCGTAAAAGGCGGCGGAGGATCCCGCCGCCTTTTGATACGCTTCAAGCATGAAGGGGCTGTCGCGTTAAGCTTCAGCCCCTTTAACGTCCCGTAAGGGACAATTCATGTCTGACAGGACAACTCATGCCGACAGGCAATTCATGTGTAAAAAGACACAATTCATGCGCCGCTTTGCGGCGCAATTCACAACCTGCGCAGATTTTACATTCAAATGAATCGGCTTCGCCATGAATTGATGCTTACGCATCATGAATTGAATTGCACCACGGCGCGATTCGTTAAGGCTGCCGCAAATGCGACAGCCCGTTCGATGTTATTTATTTCTTCTTCTTTGAAACCACGACTATTATCACTACGATGACAGCCACGGCGACAACGCCGCAGATGATGCCTATGATAAGTCCGGTATTTGATCCGCCCGTGCCCGAGCCGTTTGTCGTTTCGGGCGCCTTATCCGTCGTTTTCGCGCCGGTCGTCTGCGCGTCCGTCGTATCAGTCTTTTCCGTCGTGACCGCCTCTGTTGTCTGCTCCTCCGTCGTCACCTCCTCGGTCGTCACTTCCTCGGTCGTTATCTCCTCCGTCGTATCGTCGGGGTTATACTCCTTCGGCGTAGCGGGATCGGGGATCTTATCGTAGCTTACGGATTTGAAATAGAGCGAATCCTGGTTCTCTATCGGTCCGTCCATAACTCTTATCTCGGCGATGAAGCCCGCGAAAAGTCTTCTTATCATACCTTCCGCCGCATTTTCGTTTTTGCAGTCGTTTTCATGGCCGCCGCCGAATTTACGTCCTACGCCGACCTCCCATGAATAGTTCGGGTCAGTTACGTCGATAAACGGTATATCGCCGAACGTGCGGAGCGGCTCGCCGTCTATGTAATAGGTTATGGAGAAGCCGTCCGTCGTGACGAGCAGGTGATGCCAGCCGTCCGCGCCGATCTTTATCTCTTCCATTTCCACGTTGACCTTCTGGGTGTCGTCGCAGTGTATGAACTGCATCCACGTTTTATTGTTTTCGCCCATCATACCGGTCTGCGGATCGTCGTTCCATTCGGACAGAGCTATGGAGAAGGGCGGTTCGTTCTGATCTTCTATAACGCCCTGGCGCGAGAATATGCCGGTGTAACGGTTGTAATCGTTATCGAGCTCGGGCGAGAGCTTGAATATGATGTCGACGGAGATACCCTCTTCAAATTCGCTCGTATTCATCGGAGCGCCCTTGATCGTTTCAAGATATTTGCCGGAGGTGTAGCCGCCGGAATAGCTCGTTTCGCTTTCGTCATATGGGTCTACGGCTGCCGCCAGTATCTTAGTGTTGTTAATTTTAAGCGCGGACGCCGTCGTCGACGCGCCTTTGTCAACGCCCGTATCCCACGTGAAGATATCGAGCTCCGCGCCTTTGCCGACTACCTTTGTCACAAGGTCGTTACCGTTGCCGGAAAGGTCTATGAACTGCAAATCATCCTTTTCTATGTCGCCTTTATAGTATCCGTCAACGTTCTGGAATTTCCAGTGCGCTACCACCTTCGCGTCATCCGCGTGTGCGGGAAACGCCGCAAGGCAGCCTATGAGAAGAGAACAAAGAAGTATTGATAAAACTATTTTTTTCATTTATTTTCTTCCTTTCAATTTGTTTATTTCATTATATCATATAAAAACTGTCTTGTCAAACCTTATTAGCAATAAAAAATGTGCAAAATTTTACTTTTTGAGTTTTTTATATACAAATAATACAAAAAACCGCCCTTGTGAGGCGGTCTTTTGTATTATCGCGTTAGATTATCTGACTTTCTTTGCAACAACAACACCCGCGAGGGCTATGCAGGCGACAGCCGCGATAGCTATAACGGCGGCGTCGGCGGTACCGGGGTTGCCGGCCTCTGCGTTGATGAGCTTGATGTACGGAGCGACGTCCGCTACTTCGTTGCCGTTGTTGACTATCTTCGCAGTCGAATCGCCTCTCTTGGCGGTGCCTATTACGAAGTAATCTCCGGTCTCACCGGTGGTGTATCTGAGCGTGTAATCGCCGGGCTCGTACGTCTTCTTGAATTCGGTCTTGCCGACAGGCGTATCGCCGTTCATCGTAAGATCGGTGCTTTCAAGCTCGTTGCCGTCCTTGTCAAGGAGCTGCAGCTTGACAACCGTATCCTGTCCGCCTATCGCATAGTACGTAGCGACAAAGCCGTTGAACTTAATGCTTGCGGTAAACGAAATGTCGCAGATCTTTTCGGACTTGTCGTTCTGTCCGCGTACCCATACGGTGGGGTTGGCGCCGGCGCCGTACTTGTAGAGGTACTCGTCCTTGTCGTCAGCGGGCTGTTCGACATCATCGGGGTTCTTCGGGAAAACGAGGTCGTTTCCGCCGTAAGCCTTCGCGTCTTCCTTCGTCGCGAATATGGCGACCGCCGCGATGTCCATGCTGCATCCGTTTACTTCACCGTTCATAACGTCAAAACGCTTGATGGCGCCTTTCCAGTTGTTCTCGGCGAACGTGAGGTCGAGGACCGTGTAATGCCACTGACCGTCCGTTACGAGGTCGGAGCTCTTTGCGTGCGGCTCCGCGATCTCGGTATAGATGTCAAACGAGGATACCGTACCGGACGTTCTGTATTTAACGACTACGTAAGGATTGTCAACGCCCTCGTTGATCGGGGTCGAGAATATAAAATACGGGTCGTTTCCAGAAGCGGTGCAGGTGACAAACTTCTGTCCGCCCTCTTCCTTGAGCTCCGCCGTCACGGTGTTCTTGGTCGACGATCCGTCGAGAAGATCTAACAGATCCTGATCTTTGATCTCTTTAACGGGGCCCGCGGCGAATACGCCGGTGCAGAGCGCGAGCGCCATGACGGCGACTATCGCTATGGCAATCAATTTTTTCATTTTGTTTCTTTCCTCCTTATATATATTGATGTGTAACCACAAAATGAATCCGTTTGTGTTTATAGATATATTATATAATAGATTTTATATTTTTTCAAGTCCTTTTTTAAAAAATTCCGGATGAAATTTTGTTTTTTTTCGCGTACAGGTTGACTTTATATAAAATCGATGATATAATCATACGCGGAAAGGAGCGTTATCATGTTTTACGAATTCAGAAACATAGGCGATTCGGAGTACGTTAGGGTAGACACGGAAAACAACATGAATTTTCCGAAGCACATACACCAGTCGTTTGAAATAATGCTTATGACGGACGGCGAAATGGACGTCACGGTCGACGACCGCGTGTATACGCTTAAAAAGGGCGACGCCGTGCTCATATTCCCGAACCAGGTGCATTCGTTAAAATCTGAGGAGAGCAAGCACATAACCTTCGTCTTCTCCCCCCTGCTCGTCAACGCCTATTTCAGTAAACTTAACGGCAGGGTACCGAAAAACGCCGTTTTTCAGCCGGGCAGAAATCTTACAAAGGCTTTGTATTCATTATCACCCGATTCGTCCGACGTATTGAAAAAAGGCGTTTTGTATTCGGTCTGCGCACAGTTCGACATGGGCGCGGAATACGAGCCGCCGGACTACAAAAGCCGCTATTTCTTTGAGATATTCTCATACATAGAGCAAAACTATACGAAGGACTGCTCTTTAAGCGAGGCGGCAAAACAGATAGGCATGAACTATTCCTACATTTCGCGCGATTTCAAGCGCCTCGTCGGCATGAGCTTCAACGAGTACGTAAATCTGATGCGGCTTAACATGGCGTGTCATCTTTTGAAAAACACGGATTATTCCATAACGGAATGCTCGCTTGAAAGCGGCTTCGGCTCAACGCACACCTTCAACCGCAATTTCAGGGAACAGTACGGCATAACGCCGTTCAAATACCGCAAATCTATCAAGGAGAAATAAAATGAATCACGGAAACAAAGAACTTGACGTACTGCTTGAAAGAGGGTACGAAAAATCCATCGCAAACGACGTAAGGATACTCGTAAAGTATTTGGACTGCAACAAGGCGCTTGCGGCGGAATTCGATCCAATAGCAGACGAATACGCGAAAAATCCGTGGGTCCCGATGACTAAAACGCTTGAAAAAATTGATGAAATAAGCGAAAAATATAAAATTTACAAATACCAGCTCCATCTGCTCCTCGTTATAAACGGTCTGCCTTATATGCACAAAAGATTTCTTGAAAAAGGTCTGTCGGACGAGGTGTTTTACGAGACGATGGACGATATACGCTGTAAGGTTCAGGAGTGCGTGGAGTGTCACGCAAGAGTCGGCATCTTCGTCGTAGAATGGTACGACAGATTTTTCCGCGCGACCTGCTTCGGCTTCGGCAGATTTCAGTATGAAATGGCGACGTACGGCGAGGAAAACGATTTCAAAATGGCGTGCGGAAGGGTCTTGAAAAAAGGCGACAGGTACGTGAATATGCACATACCGTCGAGGGGCATACCGCTCACGGACGAGGTACGCCTCGCCTCCTACCGCGCGGCGTACGGCTATTTCAAGCAGTTTTTCGGCGACGGACCCGTTATTTTCGGCTGTCATTCATGGCTTTTGTACGACAAGCAGCTTGAATTTCTGCCCGAGGGGATGAACATAAGAAAATTCATTTCAGATTTTGAGCTGATATACAGTCACGACGAGCCGGAATTCGAAGATATATGGAGAGTTTTCGGCAGGTACTCGGAGCTGCCGTTCGAGGAGCTCCCGTGCGACACGGCGCTGCGCAAGGCGTACGCTGAACGCCTCTGCGCCGGTGGAAAATCAGGCGTTGGCCTCGGCGTTTTCGCATTCGACGGCGAAAAGATATTGAAATAAATCCAAGCCAAAAACGGCTGCTGCATCCGCAACAGCCGTTTTGAATTACGCGCTTTATTTTATCGACAGCTTTCCGTTTCTTACAAATACGTCAAACGAATATAAAATATCGGTACACGACGTGCCGAGCTTTACGGTGTGGTCGCCGTCGAACATACCGTATTCAAGCTCCGAGTTATAATAGCAGAACGACCCGCCGTCAAGCTTTATCGCGGCGTGCTTTTTTTCGCCCGCTTCAAGCCTTGTTTTCTTATACGCTTTAAGCTCGGACACCGGGCGGACGACGCCGCAGTTTCCGCTCTGCAAATATATCTGCACTACCTCTGCGCCTTCGTATTCGCCGTGGTTTTCAATATCGTATTCGATTACAAGCCCGTCGTTTTCGATATGATGACTGACGTTGCCGATCATAAATCCGGAATACGATAACCCGAAACCGAACGCGTAAAGCGGCATACCGTCGTTTTCATTATAGTGATACCCGCGGCCGCTCGGCTTGTACGAATAGTAGAGCGGAAGCTGACCGACGGACTTGGGGAACGACATCGGCAGCTTGCCGGACGGATTGACGAGCCCGAAAAGGATCTCACATATCGCCTGCGCACCCTGCTCGCCGGGGTACCACGCTTCAAGCACGGCTGAAACGCTGTCGATCCACGGCGTCATATCCACCGGCGCGCCGTTAAGGAGTATCACGGCGGAGTTTTTGTTCGCTTTCGCCATTTTGATGATCGCCGCCTCCTGATCCGCGCCGTCCTGTACCTTCGCCTGATCGACAATCATGCCGCCCTTGCTTTCTATATCAACCGTCCGCTTTTCACGCGAAAGTCTGATATTGCATCTGTCGCGCCCCTCGCCCTCGAGCATTTTGGTAAAGTAAAGGCAAATATCGCAGCCGGGCGCTTTTTCAGGTATTTCCGCGTCCGCGCCCGTTACGATCTCCGCGCCGCCGCCGAAAAACGCTTTCAAATATCCGAGCGGAGTGAACGCGTCGTCCGCGCGCCAGCCGCCGTAAGGTCCGGAATAATTATCGCCCACGGGAACGTCGTCCGCGCCGCCGCCGAAAACGCCTATCTTTTTCACCTTTGATTTTTCAAACGGCAGGACGCCCTCGTTTTTCAAAAGCACCATACACTCGCGCGCGGCGTGCAGCGCCGCTCTTTTATGCGCGTCACAGCGGATAAAGGCGTCAATACTCTCCTCGTCAACGTAGGGCTTGTCAAACAGCCCTATCTCAAATTTCGCCTTTAACACGCGGCCTGCCGCGCGGTCGATATCCTCCTCCGTCAGATACCCTTTTTCAAGCGCTTCGAGCACGTTTTTGTCCGATCTGTTCGGCAAGGGCGTATCAAGCCCCGCCTTTATGCACGCCGCTGTCGCCTTCGCCTCGCCGTCCGTTATATGATGCGCTCTGTAAACGTCTTCAACTCCGCCGTAATCGGAGACAACAAAGCCGTCAAAGCCCCATTTTTCGCGCAGGATTTCCGTCAGAAGTTTTCCGCTGCAGGAGCACGGCACGCCGTCGACGGCGTTGTACGCCGCCATGACGGACATGGCGCCGGCATCAAAACAACGTTTGAACGGCGGCAGATAAACCTCGTAAAGCGTGCGCCACGATGAATGCGATTCGTTTGAATCGCGCCCTCCGTCCGCGTAATTGTCCGCAAAATGCTTGGGTGTGGCAATCACGCCGTTATTCTGAAAGCCGCGGCACATCGCCTCTCCCATATCGGAGCATAAAAGCACGTCCTCGCCGAACGTCTCCATCGTCCTGCCCCAGCGGCAGTCGCGCGAAACGTTCACAACGGGCGCGAAAACCTGACGGACGCCCGCCGCCGCGACCTCTTTGCCTATGATATCGGCAACACCGGACACAAGCTCCGGATCAAACGTAGCCGACAGCGCTATAGGCTGCGGAAAGCACGTCGCCATTCCCCACTGCGCACCGTGGAGCGCCTCGCCGTTTTCTATCGGCGGGATGCCGAAGCGGCTTGCTTCAACAGACTTTCTCACGTCTTCGTTTATGAACCGCGCGACCTCGGACGGCTTTGACGTCTTTTTGTCCTTACAGTGCATGAAATGCCCGGGATTGCGGAAGCTGCCTGAACGGAAATCGCGTTTTTGCTTATATTCGTCGCCGAAAACGTCGAAAATTATCTGTGACGACAGCTGAAACACCTTTTCTTCAAGCGTCATCCTGCTTAAAAGATCCGCCGCACGCTCGCCCGGCGACAGCGTTATATCCTTATACTTTTCCATATCCGCTCCGTTATTTTAAAAATTCAAAGCCGTGATAAGATATTGCCGTTTTTCAGATCTTTGCGCTTATCACAAATTCATAAAACGAAAGTTTTTTGACGTCCGCGTAGACGACGCCGCCTTTGACCGTGACGGTGCACGCGCTTTCTTTTACCTCTGTGTCGTTCAATCTGTTCATAGCAATCAGACTGTCGCCGTGCAGGACTACGCCCGCGTATTCTCCGTCCGGCACGTCAAACCAAGCCGTAGCCGAGCTCTATGAAATTCGACGCGAGCTTTTTACTGATCGGCGTGCTGTGGAATTCTTTTTCCGCTTTAAGTTTCATACGATTTATCCCTTTATTCAAGCGTTATCCAGTATCTTTGTTCAATTTCTCCGTCTTCGTTCAAAAACTCGTTTTCAAGCACGCCGCCGTTTTTTATGATCGTTTTGGCGGAGGCGATATTATCCTTATCGCACGTCATGAGCACCTTTTTTATGCCGAGCTTTTTGCATTCAAGAAGCGCCAAACCCACCATTTTCGTGCCGTAGCCTTTTCTCCGCTCCGACGGTCTTATGCCGTCTCCTATGTGGCCGCCTGACTGCAAAAGTTCGTCGTTCAAATAATGACGGATGTTGACCGCGCCTAAAAATCTGTCCCTCTCCTCGTCGTACAGAAAAAACACAGAGCCGGGGACGTGTTTTTTTGTCGGCTTCTTTATTTCAAGATTTTGCAGATAATAATCAAAGTCATGGCAGTCGTTTTTGAATATCGCGTAAGGCGAATGATTCGTGTGATTTACTTCGATATCACGCTTCCATTCGTCTATCATTTCGCACAGCTGCTTTTCATATTCTTTCGTAAGCTTTATCAGTTTAATTCCCATAATCGATCTTCCTATGTAAAGGATATAGTTTTTTATACGTTTCAAAGCCCTTATTGTATTTTTCGTGTGTTTCGGGATCGGGTTTTACGGCGAAGCGCTTTTTGACGGTCGATCCGGCGCACGATAAAGGATGACGTCCGGCTCATCGATCCGTCTTTCAATATCATGAAATTACTGCCGCAGAGGCTTTCTTCTTTTGCCTCAAATTAAAATTATACGGTTACGGTCTGACCTTTTCAAATCTGAAATCTTCAAACCGGCACGCTTCTTCCGTTTCGCTTCTGAATACGAAGCAGAGATTGTGAGTGCCGTAAGTATTATCCAATTCAAGTGAAAACATTTTGAATTTGTCAAAGCCGCCGGTATTTTTGACTTTAAGACAGCCGAGTATCGCGCCGAACGGACTGTTTTCGCGTATTTCTATCGTGCAGGGTTTGTCGTTTCCGTTAGATACGTTTAGCTCTATCGGGGCGTTCTGACGCATACGTTCCACGTTCTGATAATAAAGATACGAGCCGTTTTTTATACCTCTTATTTCAAATCCGTCTTTGTTTTCTTTCTTGTATATACCGTCGGACGCGGCAAAATACCATTCGCCTTTTATCACGTTCCAACTTGCGTCATACTGCCCGACGCCGTTTATCTTGATGAACTCATCCGTCACTATCTCACCGTTGTCCTTGAAGTGCGCATAGACTATCTTTGTCGTTCTGTAATACGGGTCGATCTTCTCGTCGCCTAAATTCTCCG
Organism: uncultured Ruminococcus sp.; assembly: GCA_902797235.1. Lineage (GTDB taxonomy): Bacteria > Bacillota > Clostridia > Oscillospirales > CAG-272 > UBA1248. Next base: position 14,094 of record CADBSB010000081.1, read on the forward strand.
GCACGCCGTAGGTGAAATACGTTTGATTGTGATATGTGAAAAACGTGCCGTGGTCGGTCGTATAATCGTACATGAATTTGCCGTGATACGTATAAGGACCGTAAATGTTTTTTGACGTGGCGAAACGCGCCTCGTGCGTCGTAAGATAATACGTGCCGTTATGCTTTTCGATCCAACACGCGTCGCTGTCCCAGTTCGGCTCAAGCTCTACCGGTCTCGGCGGCTCCGCCAAAGAGATCATATCCTCGTTCAGTCTGGCAATATAATATTTTTTGCCGATGCACGTAAAGCCGAACATGATGTACGGCGTTTTGTTTTCATCGTCATCGATGAAAACCGTCGGGTCGTAGCACGCCGTGTCGACCATGCCGCGAGGAATAAGCGGCTTGCCAAGCGCGTCCTTATAAGGTCCGCCCGGCCCGTTTTCGCTCACCGCGACGCCGATAAGGTACTGCTGATATGAAAAATACATATAGTATTTGCCGCCCCTCTCCGCGGCGTCGGTCGCGTAGCACTCCTCGCATTTGCCTAAAAACGTATCCTCGGGGCGAAGCGTATATTCAAGTTTCCAGTTAAGAAGATCATCGGAAGAGAAAACTCTCCAGTCATCCATTCTGAAAATCGGCTGTCCCGGCCCTCTGTCGTGAGTGGTAAACATATACGCTTTGCCGTTAAAAATATGAACGTGCGGATCGCAAACGCCTTTGTTGTGGATTATCCTCATATCTGCTCCTTATTCTTTGCCGTAGTATTCGTCAAGCACGCCGGAAACGACCTCGGACCAGATTATAAGATTTTCCGGTCTGTCGCCGACGGTGCTTATGTCCTTCAGCGTAATATCGCACGGACAGCCGTATTTTAAACACGCCTTTGCCGTCTCCTCGGCCTCTTTTCTTATCTGTTCCGGGTCGACCGCGGACGCGACAAACGCGGGATTCGGCTTTCTTGACAGTACAAAATCACCTTTTATCTGTTCCGCCGTCCGCCAAACGTCCGCCCACGGACTGCAGCCGATTTTTCTTAAATTCGGTATTCTTTTTATAATATCTATCCGGTCGTGCAGAGGCTCACAGCAGCCGTAATACGTGTACGCGCATTTTTCGGCTATCGGGATAGTGAATTTTACGTCGTATTCGTACAGGTCGTCGGGCGAGACTGTTGAGAACATCTGCGCCATCGTGCGGTACCACGCGCCGGACAGCCGTTTTCTGTCGTGCTCGCCCTCCGGCATATCTACGTAGGCGGGCGTGCAGTGCAAATCGGGGCTCGTGTTTTCAAGCAGGCCGAGCGCGTCCATCTGGGATAAATACGATTCCGATTCGTCGGCGTATAACTGTCTTATCTTTAAGAGATACTCCGGGCGGTCGTACATATCGTATAAGATATTCTGCACGCCGCGCAGTCTTGCGATTCTGTCCCACGGCGCGTCGTATATGCCGTGACCGCGCAAAACCACGGGAATAGTGTCGCCAACTATTTCACGTATACGGTTTACGTTTTGCTCGTCCGCCTCGGGATAAGCTGTTACAACGGGGAGGTGGAAGTTTTCAAGCGCGTCTTCATCTTCCAGTACGTCTTTATATTCGTGCGATTTTATATCCGTGTGAAGCGCGTCTTTCACGTTTTCTTTGACAAGTCCGTCAAGTCCGTTTCCGGTTGACGAAAACGCCTTGCGTACGACCCAGCACGGCTCTATGAAATTATCACACTTGAAATATATTTCGCGGAAAAGGGCGACGCGCAAGCCGTATTCCATACCACGCAGTCCCGCGTCCTCACAGACGCAGTCGAGGGAGTGCTCGTAATTCATCTGCTGCCACGGTATTTCTTCGATTATAAGCGGCGGACGGACGACTTTAAGATTGTTTGTATCTGAAAATCTTTGACGCATTTTAACGTGTCTGTCCGATTCGGCAATATCCATATACCTTTTACACAAATCGCGTATTACGGTAATATCTTTTTCGGAATACATAGTTTTATACCTTAAATTGATTTAAGCGCCGGATAGAGCTTTTTATAAATCTCAAAGCCCTTGTTGTATTTATCGTGAATTTCTTTATCAAATTTTACGGCGAGGCGTTTTTTTACGGTCGCGTCCGCGCACGATACAAGATCGGGATATTCGCCGCAGCCGACCATGCAAAGCATCGCCGCGCCGAACTGCTCCGTCTCCGTGACGTAAATATCCGCGCCGAGCACGTTTGAAACGGTCGCCTGCCAAAGCGGACTTACCGCGCCGCCGCCGCATAAAACCGCAGAATTGACACTCACGCCGCCCGCCTCTATGCAGTCGCGCAGCGCGTATGCGACGCCCTCGTAAACGGCTAAACACATATCCTCGCGGCTCGTCTCAGCCGACAGCCCGATGAACGCGCCGCGCGCGTTCACGTCGTTATGCGGACAACGCTCGCCCGTAAGGTAAGGCAGAAAATACACGCCGGTTTTCGCCGCCTTGTCAAGCGTGAATTTATTGTAGTCGGTGTCAAGAATCCTTTTCGTCCACCAGTCATTCGCGCTCGCGGCGGACAGAATACAGCCCATCAGATGATATTTGCCGTTACTGTGACAGAAATTGTGCAGTACCCTGCCCGCGTCCGGCAAATATTCGTCGCACGGCAGAAACACCGTGCCGCTCGTACCGAGGGAGATACTGCAATCACCCGGGGAGAGCGTTCCCGTGCCGACGGCGGAGGCGGCGTTGTCGCCCGCGCCCGCGCACATAACGGCGTTTTTAAGCCCGAATTCCGGCTTTAATTTGCCCGTTACCTCGCAGCTTTCGTACAGCTTCGGCAGCATTTCGACCGTGATACCGCATATTTCACACATCTTTTCCGACCATTTTTTATGCTCCACGTCGAGCAAAAGCATTCCTGCCGCGTCTGAATAATCCGTAGAGAAAACACCGGTGAGCATATAGGCGAGATAATCCTTCGGCAGACAAATCTTTTTACATTTTGCAAAATTTTCGGGCTCGTTTTCTTTTACCCACAGGATCTTCGGCGCGGTAAAGCCCGGGAACGCCGTGTTTCCCGTTTCTTTGAAAGTGTCTTCAACGCTGTTTAAATACGCCGTCTGTTTTTCGCTTCTGCCGTCGTTCCAGAGTATCGCGGGGCGTATGACTTTGTCGTTTTCGTCAAGCATTACAAGTCCGTGCATCTGCCCGGCGATGCTGACGCCCTTTATACCGTCCTCAATGCCTTTTGATAACGTTTTGAGTATCTTTGCCGCCGCGTTGTACCAGTCCGCGGGGTCCTGCTCGCTGTAATTCGGCTTTGGGCAGCTCACGCCGTATTTGACGCTGTGGCTGCCGTAAACCCTGCCCGTCCCGTCAACGACCGAGCCTTTGCAGGAGCTTGTGCCGAGGTCTATGCCTATGTAATAATTCATTCCGTGTCACCCGAGAAAAGTATATCGTTCATCACGGCTTCAAGGTATTCCTGTCTGCCGCTCTGTACCTTTATATCCTTCAAATCGGCGGCGTAGGCGGCGAGGGATTCAAGCGTTTCTTCTCCGTCAACTATGCGCTTTCCCATACCGCTTTCATAAGAGGAATAACGCTCCTTGATGAACGCGTCTATCCTGCCGTCGTCTATGATCTGATACGCCTTGATAAGCCCGAGCGCGAACGCGTCCATGCCGGCGATATACGACAAGACCGTATCCTCAAGCGTGTTCGACTGGCGTCTCGCTTTCGCGTCGAAATTCAGACCGCCGTTCGTAAAGCCGCCGGCTTTAATCACCTCGTACATCGCGAGCGTCGTTTCGTAAACGTTCGTCGGGAACTGGTCCGTATCCCAACCGAGCAGCATATCGCCCTGATTTGCGTCGATACTGCCGAACATACCGTTGACCGCCGCGACGCGCAGCTCGTGGTTGAACGTGTGACCCGCGAGCGTGGCGTGGTTGGCTTCTATGTTCAGTTTGAAATCAGCTTCAAGCCCGTTTGCGCGTAAGAAATTCGCGCACGTCGCCGCGTCAAAATCGTACTGGTGCTTCGTCGGCTCCTTCGGCTTCGGCTCTATGTAAAAGTCGCCGTCAAAGCCGTGGCTGCGTCCGTAATCGCGCGCCATGCGCATGAATCTTCCGAGATTGTGTAGCTCCAGCGCCATATCGGTGTTGAGAAGCGTATCGTACCCCTCTCGTCCGCCCCAGAAAACGTACCCTTTTGCGCCGAGCTTAACGGCGGCGTCTATTCCAGCCTTTACCTTGCCCGCCGCGACGGCGAAAACGTCGGCGCAGGGGCTTGTCGCCGCGCCCGCCATGAACTTTTTGTCGCCGAACATATTGGCGGTGACCCAGAGCGGCTTTATACCCGTTTCCTTCTGTTTTTGAAGCAGATAATCCGTCATTATTTCAAGGTTTTTGACGCTTTCGCCGAGCGTTTCTCCCTCCGGCGCGACGTCCACGTCATGGAAGCAGTAATAATCTATACCGAGCTTCCGCATCAATTCAAACGCAAAATCCGCCTTTGCCTTATACATATCCATGCCGGACAGACCGAACGTTTTGCTCATCGTGTCGCCGCCGAACATATCCGTGCCGGAGGCGTTAACGGTGTGCCACCAGCTCATGGCGAACTTTAAGTGTTCGCCCATGGTCTTGCCGTTTATTACTCTTTTTTTGTCGTAATATCTGAATGAGAAAGGATCCTTGCTGTCTTTGCCTTTGAATTCGATCTTTTCGTTTTTGATATACATATTTATACCTCCGGTATATATAATTTCCCATGATCTATAATATAATATTTTTTATCTGTTGTCAAGACGTTTTTGCACTATGTTACAGTCATAATTTTACTTTTGCCGGTTTTTTATATATTCCCCCGTTTTTTCAACTGCAAATTTACTGTTAACAATACTCGAAAGCACTTGAAAAAGCGCGTTTTTGAGAATATAATTAAGAAAAAACAAAGCAACGGGCAGGATAAAGGAGCGGAAAATGTTCGGTATAATAAAATACAAGGTCGATTACTGCGGCAAAAAACAGTTTTTCAAAAGGGCGAAGGACGCGTACAGAGCGGGAAAAACCGTCGTTTTGTATTACGGGAATATAGGCACGGACACGGATTACTCCTTTTATCTCGATAACGAACGGCTGAACGTGACGTACTCTTCACATTCTGGCTATAAGATAAAATTCAAAATGCCCGCGCGTGATATAAAGCTCTGCTGCAAAGCATCGAGCTCCATGGATTTCGCGGAAGCCGACACGGCGGATGAAAAATAAATATTAAAATAAAGAAGATCATTCGTAATATAATAAATTGCAATACTTGCAAAGACGTGATCGAGAGCGCACACCAACACGATTACAAGACCTGCTCCTGCGGCCGCTGTTCGGCGGACGGGGTCACGATTATCTGCGCAGAGGATTTGTCGAATTCTCAAACGACTTTACCGAATTATCCAAAGCAGTTAAATATAACCGGACACGTTTAAAAAGATTGCTTTCAATGTTTATTGAATGATACGGGTGTAATTATGGAACTTGTTTTTATCAGGCACGGGGAAAGCGAGGCCAACGTTCTTCAAAGGGACGTGGGCGGCTTTTGCTGCGGACGCTGGGACTGCGCTTTGACCGAAGCCGGAAGACGGCAGGCGGAAAGTCTCAGAGGACGCGCCGAGGTATCGGGCGCGGACGTGATAATCTGTTCTCCTCTCCGCCGCACGCGTGAAACGGCTGCCGCGTTTGCGGACAAGCCCGTTATATACGACGCGCGCATAACGGAGCGCACGCTCGGAGATTTTGACGGAAAATGGAACAGGGACCTTGAAAAAGTGCCGGAGTATAACAAATATTTCACGGATAAAAACTATATGGATTTCAGAGGGAATTTTTACATATCGACGCCGAACGGCGAAAGCTATGCGGACGTCGTCAAAAGAGTTACGCCGTTTCTGCACGAGCTGAAAACGAAGGGCTATAAAAAAACCGTCGTCGTTTCCCACGTCATAGCCGTAAGATGTATGCTGAAAGTCGTTTTGGGTTTGCCGGAGGAGGAGACGATCAAATACAAGGTAAAACAATGCGAGCCGATCACCGTCACTCTGACGTGAAACGCGCGGACGGGAGGATAAAATGAGATCGCTGGCTGAGCTTTTTCTGACGTTTGCGAAGATCGGCCTTTTCACCTTCGGCGGCGGATACGCGCTGATACCGCTTATAGAGAACATCTGCGTCGAAAAAAAGGGCTGGATCACGCACGACGAAATGATGAATATAACAGTAATAGCCGAATCAACACCGGGACCTATCGCCATAAACTGCGCAACGTACGTGGGGCTTAAAAAAAAGGGCGCCGCCGGCGCGATAGCCGCCACGTTAGGCGTCGTTTTGCCGTCGTTTGTCATAATCCTTATCATATCGTTTTTCTTTGACAGATTTTTGCAGATAAAATGGGTGGCCGGCGCGTTCCGCGGCATAAAGCTCGCCGTCGGCATACTTATCGTCGGCGCGGCGGTGAAAATGATACGCAAAACGGAGAGAAAGCCGCTTCCTCTGATCGTCTTATCTATATCGTTTACGGCTGTGATGCTTATAAACATATTCGCGCTGCGCGTGTCCACGATAGTCCTTATGCTCGCCGCGGCGTTTGCCGGGCTTGCCGTTTACTTCATAAAACGGCGCTCAGGCAAGGAGGCGCCGAAATGATATACTTAGAGCTTCTTATCGGATTTTTGAAAATCGGCATCTTCTCCTTCGGCGGCGCGTACGGCGCGATACCGATCATACGCGAGGTCGTTTTGTCGTACGGCTGGATAGACGAGGAAAAGCTGTCTTATATGATTGCGGTGAGCGAGAGCACGCCGGGTCCTATAATGGTGAACATGGCGACGTATATAGGAAGCGACCGGGCGGGGATACCCGGTGCGCTGACAGCCACCTTCGCCGTGGTTTTGCCGGCGTTTCTCATAGTCATAATACTCACCCTGCTTTTGAAGGGATTGATAAAAAACGGCGCTTTCAAGGCCTCTCTCGGCTCGCTTAAAAACTGCGTAACGGGCGTTATCCTCGCCACCGGCGCTTATATGATACTGATAAACTGCATAGGCGGCGTAAAGGATATTTCGGTCGATATACCGGCCGTACTTCTGACGTTTTCGCTTGCGGTCATTTATTTCGGGTCGGCAAAGATATTCAAAAAAGGCATATCACCGATAATACTTATATGTATTGCGGCGGTTATGGGCGTGCTTGTTTACGGCATATAATACGTTCACAACGGAGGAAATCGGATGAACGCGAAACGCGGATACGTTCCGGATGACGATCTTAATTTTTCGGACGGATCAATAAAAAAACTGAAAAAAGCAAGCTCTCACGTTTTCTATCTTATAAACGAG